>CALJFV010000086.1 GCA_938074515.1 uncultured Flavobacteriaceae bacterium | reverse complement strand
ATCATGATGAGCATGACGGCTGATGTTTGCGATTTGGACGAGCTTCAAACGGGTCAACGTCGTGAAGGTGTGCTCGGGGCCGTCTACTGGTGGATGGTCAAGTTAGGCTTTGGTATTGCGGCGCTACTCGGAGGGTTTATTTTATACATTGTCGGGTTCGATGCCGAAAATGTAACTGAGTCTGCGGTTACGGGCATGCGCATGTTCTATACATTATTGCCTATCGCAGGGGTTATAGGGGCTATTTGGATTATGAAGAGTTATGATATCACAGAAGAAAAGGCCCTGGAAATCAAAGCTAAATTGGATGAGCGAAAAAAATAATAAAAAGAAAATTTAAATATTAATTCATGTCGTACAGAAAAGAAAAGATGATGTCGTTGGCCGGAGTCGAGGTCAATGCATTAGATCGAAACGGATTACAAGAGCAAAGTCGCGTTTTGCTCAATGAAAAAATGCACGGAATTTGTTTTAGCCCTTACGAAGGAACACAAAAACCTGGGGATCCTGTATCTGAGGCGCAAATCAGAAGGAAATTAGCCTTATTGCAGCCTTATACTAAATGGATTCGGGTGTTTTCATGTACAGAGGGAAACGAACAGATTCCAGTATTGGCCCGTGAATATGGATTTAAAACCTTGGTCGGCGCATGGCTCGGAGATGATCTTGAGAAAAATGAAGAGGAAATAAAGGCATTGGTTGATTTAGCTCATCAGGGTTATGTTGATGTTGCCGCTGTAGGTAATGAGGTGATGTACCGCAAAGAACTCCCTGAGGAGGAGCTTATTGACTACATCAAACGTGTAAAAGCTGCGTTGCCAGAGATTCCCGTGGGCTATGTTGACGCTTATTACGAATTCACCAATCGCCCAAAAATCACCGAGGTATGTGATGTGATTCTGGCCAATTGTTATCCTTATTGGGAGGGTTGTGGGATTGACTATTCTCTTCTCTATATGAAACAGATGTACTATCAGGCTCAAGCCGCCGCACCCGGAAAAAAAGTAATCATCACAGAAACAGGCTGGCCAAGTGAAGGAGAATCATTAGGTGCCGCGGTACCCGGTTATGAAAATGCATTAAAGTATTTTATTAATGCTCAAACCTGGTCGCAAACCGAAGGGATAGAGATGTTTTATTTTGCCGCATTTGATGAATCATGGAAGGTTGCCGCTGAGGGGGCTGTGGGCGCCTATTGGGGCCTCTGGGATCAGCATGAGCAACTAAAATTTTAATCCGTATCTTCATCGTCTAAGAATTTTTTGCCTTGCATTACGATCAATTTTTTTCCATTGATGCTGGGCCAGGAGTGTGTTATTCTGGTTATCGAGAAAATCAATTTCCAGGAGGCCCCATTCCCACAGAGCAAGAGGTCAAACAAGACTTGCTTTTGGTGGCTCAGTATTTTTCTTATATCCGCCTATATAGCGTCGATAACCATACAAAAATGGTGCTCGAAGTGCTTGAAAAAGAGAGTATTCCTCTAAAAGTAATGATTGGTGCTTATTTGGAGGCTGAGGTAAACAATCCAAATTGCGGTTGGGATTCGGGGATTTACGCCCCAGAGGTATTAAAAGCGAACGCACAGAGAAATCGGCAGCAAGTCCTTGATTTGATACAGATTGCAAACCAATATCCTGAGCGTATTTTTGCCTTGGCTGTAGGTAACGAAGCCTGTGTTTCTTGGACTGATCATTTGGTTGATGTGGCGCAACTCAAGGAGTATATTTTAATGGTCAAAGTCAAGTGCACGCAGCCCGTCACAGTCTGTGATAACTACGTGCCGTGGTTAGATGTTATGGCTCCCCTTGTGAAGCATGTAGATTTTATTTCAATCCACACCTATCCTGTCTGGGAGTATCAAGACATCGATAAGGCCCTTGGCGTTACCCAAAGTGACTTTAGTAAAATAACCCAGAAGTATCCCGATACCCCGGTGGTCATTACCGAAGCAGGCTGGCCTACTATGGCCAACGGAAAGGGAATACCGGTGCATTTTGCTCATCCCATGGCGCAAAAGACCTATTATCAAGCGCTTAATCGTTGGGCTGACGAGTCTAAGGTATTGGTTTTTTGGTTTGAGGCCTTTGATGAACCTTGGAAAGGCTCTGATGATCCGGCAGAACCCGAAAAGCATTGGGGGCTCTATAATGTAGCCCGCAACCCAAAAAGAGTATTGATTAAAGGAGGCTACAAGCGCTAAGGAAACTTGACGTAACTTTGTCAAAATTTTTTATATGGCCCACCGTGCTGGATTTGTAAATATCATAGGCAACCCTAATGTGGGTAAGAGTACTTTGATGAACGCTTTCGTTGGAGAGCGCTTATCAATCATTACCAGTAAAGCGCAAACGACCCGGCACCGGATCTTGGGTATTGTAAATGGCGAAGATTTTCAAGCCGTATTTAGCGACACTCCTGGAATCATTAAGCCTGCGTATGCGTTGCAGTCCCATATGATGGAGTTCGTGAAGTCTGCCTTTGATGATGCCGACGTCCTCATATATATGGTGGAACTTGGAGAAAAGGATCTCAAGGATGAAGCTTTTTTTGAGCGCATCAATAATGCGAAAATCCCAGTGCTGCTCTTGCTCAATAAAATTGATCTGGGCAATGAGGACAAACTAAAAGATGCTTTTATATATTGGCAGCAAAGGGTCCCCAATGCTGAGGTTTTTGGTATTTCGGCAACAGAAAATTTTGGAATTACTGAGGTTTTTGAACGAATAATTGCTCTGCTTCCTGAGTCTCCTGAGTTTTATCCCAAGGATCAGCTCACCGATAAGCCAGAGCGTTTTTTTGTCAATGAAATCATCCGCGAGAAAATATTGCTTCAATACAAAAAGGAGATTCCTTATTCCGTAGAAATCGATACCGAGGAATTCTTTGAAGATGAAGAAATAATTCGAATTCGTTCTGTGATTATGGTAGAACGTGAAACCCAAAAGGGAATTATTATTGGGCATAAAGGGCACCCGTTAAAATGGGTTGGCATTGAAGCCAGGAAAGACCTCGAGCGCTTCTTTGGGAAACAGATTTATATCAAATTAGTGGTTAAAGTCAATAAAAATTGGCGCAGTGATCCAAAACAACTTCGTCGATTTGGTTATGATGCGCAATAATAGCGCTTGACTATTTAAACTTATCCGCATTTATCCACTAACTTTGCCCCGAATTTATCGTTATGAGTATTGTTGCCATTGTCGGACGCCCTAATGTGGGCAAATCCACCTTTTTTAACCGTTTAATCCAAAGACGCGAGGCTATTGTCGATGCAGTCAGCGGGGTTACACGTGATCGCCATTATGGAAAAAGTGACTGGAACGGAAAGAGTTTTTCGTTAATCGATACCGGAGGATATGTTGTCGGGAGTGATGATATTTTTGAGGCTGAGATCGACAAACAGGTTGAACTGGCTATAGATGAGGCAGATGTCATTATTTTTATGGTCGATGTAAGCCATGGAGTAACCGGTATGGATCAAGAGGTGGCTCAGCTTTTACGACGCAGTAAAAAGCCCTATTTTTTGGCAGTCAATAAAGTAGACAGCGCCAATAGAGAACAAGATGCCGTAGAATTTTATTCTTTAGGGGTTGATCAATATTTTACGATTTCGAGTATCAACGGCAGTGGTACAGGTGATTTGCTCGATGCTGTTGCTGCAGCGCTTCCAGAACAGGGGGAAAACCAGGAGTCTGAATTGCCGCGATTTGCGGTAGTGGGACGTCCTAATGCTGGAAAATCCTCGTTTATTAATGCCTTAATCGGTCAAGATCGATTTGTGGTGACCGATATTGCGGGCACGACGCGGGACAGTATTGACACCCAATACAACCGCTTTGGTTTTGAATTTAATCTGGTGGACACCGCCGGGATACGCAAAAAAAGTAAGGTCAAGGAAGATCTAGAATTTTACAGCGTGATGCGCAGTGTGCGTGCTATAGAACATTGTGATGTCGTTCTTGTGGTTTTTGATGCGACACGTGGATTCGATGGTCAGGTTCAAAATATATTTTGGCTGGCTCAGCGCAACAATAAGGGTATTGTGATTTTGGCCAACAAATGGGACCTGGTAGAAAAGGACAATAAGACGACCAAAGAAATGGAACAATACATCAAAAAGCAATGTGAACCATTTGTTGATGTGCCGATTGTTTTTATGAGCGCCCTGTCAAAACAAAGAATTTTTAAAGCGATTGAAACTGCAGTGAACGTCTACGAAAATCGCAGTAAGAAGGTCAAAACAAGTCAGTTAAATGATGTTATGTTGCCGATAATTCAGGCGACACCACCTCCAGCAGTTAAGGGTAAATATGTCAAAATTAAATTTTGCACCCAGTTGCCTACACCTTATCCGAGTTTTGCTTTTTTTGCCAATCTTCCCCAATACGTTAAAGAACCCTATAAGCGTTTTTTGGAAAATCAGTTGAGAGAGAATTTTGACTTCAATGGTGTCCCTATAACCGTGTATCTTCGAAAGAAATAATTTAGTGGACCTTGCTTAGAGTTGATCTTTAATGCGCAATAACTGCGCTTTTATCGATTCCAATTTCTGAATTAAATCAAAGTCTTCTGATCGCCCTTTTTGTTGTTTGAGGTGAATTTTAGCTCCTTCTAAAGTAAATCCGCGTTCCTTTACCAAGTGGTAGATTTGGGATAGATTTTTGACGTCTTCGGGGGTAAATTTTCTATTTCCTTTGGCATTTTTTTTAGGCTGGAGCAGGTCAAATTCCTTTTCCCAAAATCGAATTAATGAGGTATTGACCTCAAAAGCTTTGGCCAATTCGCCTATGCTATAATAGCGCTTATCAGGAAGATTAACGTGCATTAATCAAGAGATTGATTTTCTTGTTGAGACAAGGCCAGCATTTTAGCATACTCCTCCGGGGTTAAATTACCGTAGTAGAAATTTATTGGGTTAATGCGTCGCCCGTCTTTGTGAATTTCATAATGTAAGTGTGGGGCTTCACTGCGTCCTGTGCTGCCCACAAACCCGATCAAGTCTCCGCGCTTCACACGCTGTCCACGACGAACATTGTATTTAAATAAGTGGGCGTAGATACTCACATATCCAAATCCGTGATCGATACGAATGTGGTTTCCAAATCCAGTAGAACGATTGTCGGCCCGCTTAACAACACCATCCCCTGTAGCGTAAATTGGTGTCCCACGGGGCGCCGTAAAATCCATACCGTAGTGAAATTTACGGGCTTTAGTAAATGGGTCTCGGCGATATCCAAACCCCGAAGCCATGCGCGTTAAGTCTTCGTTGTTTACGGGCTGAATAGCAGGAATTGCCTCTAGAAGCTTTTCTTTGGTTGCGGCCATACGGGCAATTTCGTCAAGAGAACGCGACTGAACCACAATTTGTTTGGTCAGCACGTCCAAGCGTTCGTTAGTTGAACGCAGTAGTTCGGTATGGTCAAAGCCCTCTAAATTTCGATAGCGGTTCACCCCACCAAACCCAGCTTTGCGCTGCTCGTCAGGTATGGGGTTCGTCTCAAAATAAGTGCGGTAAAGGTTGTTGTCTCTTTGAGCCAGTTGATCCAGAACCACTTCAGCCTCGTCCATTTTTTTATTCAGTAAATCGTATTGCAATTCAAGCTGTGCGATTTCACGACGCAGTTCTCGCTCCTTAGGGGTTTCCAGGCTGGGGATATTAATATAGGCCAAAAGCAATAAGAACCCACTGAGAAAAATACCCAGCAGGGACAGTAAAAATAGACCAATTTTCCTGCCGCGTTTTGGCTTGATTTTGCGGTAGGAAAGTGTTTGTGCGTCGTAGTAATATTTTACCTTAGACATAATTTAAAAAGTTCTATTTTTGCGATGAATTCAAGTGATTCCTGAATTTAACGCAAGGCAAAGATAAAAATTGTTTGCCAGACTTAGCATCTTGACTACCAGAACCTAGAAATATGACATCTGCAGTAATCCGACAAAAATTTTTAGATTATTTCAAAGACAAAGGACATGCCGTAGTCCCCTCTGCACCCATGGTCATTCAAGGGGACCCAACCTTGATGTTTACCAACGCAGGGATGAACCAGTTCAAAGAGTATTTCCTAGGCAATAAGGCGGCGGATCACACGAGAATCACAGACACCCAAAAGTGTCTGCGTGTGAGCGGGAAACACAACGACTTGGAAGAGGTGGGGATGGATACCTATCACCATACGATGTTTGAAATGCTCGGAAATTGGAGCTTTGGCGATTATTTCAAAAAAGAAGCCATTGAATGGGCCTGGGAACTACTCACTAAAGTTTACAATATTGACAAGGCCACCTTATACGTAACCATTTTTGAAGGGGATGAGCGCGAGGGTCTTGAAAAAGACCGCGAGGCCTATGATCTTTGGCGCGGACTCGTAGATGAGTCCCACATTATTGACGGCAATAAAAAGGATAATTTTTGGGAAATGGGGGATCAGGGTCCTTGCGGCCCATGCAGTGAGATCCATGTCGATCTTCGCCCAAAAAAAGAGCGCGACGCGAGTCCTGGAGCGGCACTGGTCAACAAAGACCACCCGCTTGTGGTTGAAATTTGGAATTTGGTATTTATGCAATTCAATCGAAAGGCCGATGGTTCTTTGGAGAAATTGCCTGCCCAACATGTAGATACCGGCATGGGGTTTGAGCGCCTTTGCATGGTCTTGCAGCAAAAGACCAGTAATTACGATACAGATGTTTTTACACCTCTGATCGAAACCATAGAGTCAATTACAGACAAGCGCTATGGTAAAGACGAAAAGACAGATGTTGCCATACGCGTGATTGCCGATCACGTCCGTGCTGTAGCCTTCTCCATTGCCGATGGTCAGCTGCCCAGTAACTCAGGTGCCGGCTATGTCATTCGACGAATTTTAAGACGCGCTATTCGTTATGGTTATACCTTTTTAGGAACCGATAGTCCCTTTATATACAAATTAGTGGCTACTCTGGCCAAAATGATGGGGGATTCTTTTCCGGAACTCATTCGGGAGCAGAATTTGATTCACAATGTGATCAAAGAAGAAGAGGCTTCTTTTCTGCGAACCTTGGAGCAAGGGCTGGAGTTACTCGATCAACTTATTAAATCAAGCCCAGATAAAGTCATTTCAGGAGCCAAAGCCTTTGAGCTTTACGACACTTATGGGTTCCCTATTGATTTGACCGCACTGATTCTACGTGAGCGGGGATTTGATTTGGATCAGGTCGGCTTTGATCAGGAACTTGAAAAACAAAAGACGCGTTCTCGCGCCGCTACTAAGGTAGACACTGGAGACTGGCATGTATTGCACGAGCGTGATTCGCAAGAATTTCTAGGATATGATCACCTAGACCAAAAGGTTCATTTGACCCGTTATCGAAAAGTAGAAAACAAGAAAGACGGCGTACGCTACCAATTGGTTTTTGACAAGACGCCATTTTATCCGGAGAGCGGAGGGCAAGTGGGTGATAAGGGTTATCTCGAGGCTGAAAATGGTGAAGTGGTCTACATTATTGACACCAAAAAGGAAAATAACTTAATTGTCCATATCGCGAAGAACTTGCCACGCCATCCCGAGCAGATGCACACGGCGGTTGTAGATCAAAAACAACGATTACGCGCTGCATCGAATCACACAGCCACACATTTGTTGCACGAAGCATTACGTCATGTTCTCGGGACTCATGTGACTCAAAAAGGCTCGATGGTACACAGTGGTTATTTGCGTTTTGACTTCAGTCACTTCTCCAAGCTTAGTGATGAGGAGTTACAGCAGGTGGAAGATTATGTCAACGCGCGAATTCGAGATGGACTCCCCTTAGAAGAATTTCGTCAAATGCCTTATGATCAAGCTATTGAAATGGGTGCAATGGCACTTTTTGGCGAAAAGTATGACGATAATGTGCGCATGATCAAGTTTGGAAAATCACTCGAACTTTGCGGAGGCACTCATGTGACTAACACCGCAGATGTATGGCATTTTATTATTACTGGAGAGTCTGCCGTGGCCAGTGGTATAAGACGTATTGAGGCCATTACGGGTCACGCGGCAAAAGCGTTTTTTGAGGA
>CALJFV010000085.1 GCA_938074515.1 uncultured Flavobacteriaceae bacterium | reverse complement strand
CAAAGTGGTAAAAAGTGGTAAAAAGTGGTAAAATAATCTGTATATTTGAACAAATTCAACACAAATCAAGGTGCTTAATCTCATTGGAACATATCATTGTAAGGCAGACAATAAAGGCCGTGTCATGGTTCCTGCTGATCTCAAAAAGCAATTGGCTCCAGCTCTTTCTGAAGGCTTTGTGTTGAAAAGAGCAGTTTTTCAGCCTTGTCTCGAACTGTATCCTATGGATCAGTGGAATGAGCTCATGCAAAAAATTAGCGGTCTAAATCAATTCAATAGAAAGAACAATGATTTTACTCGGCGATTCACCGCTGGTGTTCGTCGCATTGAGCTGGATGTTACCGGTAGAATTAATATCCCTGCAGACCTCATGACTGTGGCGCAGATCAAGCGTGATCTTGTGCTAACAGCCTCGGTTGGCATTGTAGAAATTTGGGATGCTCAAAATTATGAGCAGGCTATTTCCGATGCGGCCTTGGATTTTGCTGATTTAGCAGAAGACGTTATGGGGACGCCAAATACTGCTGCCAATGAGCTATCATGATCCCGTACTGCTGTCAGAAACTGTAGCGGGCTTAGCCATTAAGCCAGACGGGATTTATGTGGATGTAACTTTTGGGGGTGGAGGGCATTCACGACACCTATTATCGCAACTGGGTCCCAAAGGAAAGCTTTTTGCTTTTGATCAAGATCAAGATGCCCTTGACAACCGAATAGACGATCCTAGATTTTTGTTGATTCACCAGAACTTTAGATATCTCAAACGTTTTTTAAAGTTCCATGGAGTAACCCAGGTTGATGGAATTATGGGAGATTTCGGAGTCTCGTCTCATCAATTTGACGAAGGGGATCGTGGTTTTTCGACCCGATTTGATGGTGCGCTTGACATGCGTATGAATCAAGATCAAGGGCTTACTGCGGCACAGATACTCAATGAATATTCGGTGGAACAACTCGCCGATTTATTTCGTGAGTATGGAGAATTGCGCAATGGAGCAAAACTCAGCAGGGTGATCGAAGCGGCGCGGAATGAAAAAGTGATTCGAACTACGGAAGAGCTCAAATCAATTGTGCGTCCCTATATGCCGCGCAATAAGGAGCATAAAATAATGGCTCAGATTTTTCAGGCCATTCGCTTAGAAGTTAATCAGGAATTGTCGGTTTTGAAGGAATTTCTGATGCAAACTAAAGAGGTCATTAAGCCCTCTGGTCGCTTGAGTTTAATTTCTTACCACAGTCTGGAAGATCGCTTGGTTAAGCGTTTTATGCGTCACGGTCTTTTTGAGGGAATGCCAGAAAAGGATGTTTTTGGGCGGGCATTCATGCCTTTTAAGCCGGTCGGTAAGCTCATCGTGCCTTCGGCTCAGGAAATTGATAAAAACAACAGGGCGCGCAGTGCAAAACTGCGCATCGCTCAAAGAACTGATGAAGTATGAAAAATTCACTGCTGCATATCATACGCGGTCAATTTTTGATCAATCAAGATGCCTTGAAGACTTGGAAGTTTATTTTGTTTTTTGCGGCTTTGGCCATGATTATGATCAGTAGTGCTCATCGGGTAGACAAAAAGGTGCATAAGATTGCTGCCTTAAGTGAGGAGGTAAAACAATTAAAAAGTCAATTTGTTTCAGGACGAATGGCTCTGATGAATGCCAAAATGGAGACTAAAATCATCAAAGCCATGGGTAATCGGGGCTTGTTTCCCTCAGAGGTGCCTCCAAAGAAAATAGTAATCGCTTCAAATGCTTTGAATGATGAATAAAGATTCTTTGGCATTAAAGCGTTTTTATGTGGTGGCTGGATTGCTGCTATTAGTGGCTTTGGCTGTGGTCTTTAGATTGAGTCAAATTCAATTTACTAAAGGGGCGGAATACAGGGCAATGGCCGCAGAGAAGACTACCCAGAATATTCCCATTAAGGCAAATCGGGGCAATATTTATGCTCAAGACGGCAGCTTATTAGCAACTTCAGTGTCTCGTTATGACGTGCGATTTGACCCGGTCACAGTGAGTGTTTCAAATTTTGAAAAATTAATGCCTGATTTGGCGCGTGAGCTCGGCGAATATTTTGGACGCTCAGCCTCTTACTATCAGAATATGCTCCAAAAGGCAAGAAGTAGTAATCGTCGCTATCAGCTCATAGCAAGAGATTTAAACTACACTGATTTTTTGGCGGTCAAGCAAATGCCTTTGCTGAATTTGGGGCCCTATCGGGGCGGGTTAATTGTTGTTCAAAAACCTACACGAGAGCATCCGTTGGGTAAAATTGCAGAGCGATTAGTTGGGCACAATACCACTTCTGATACCATGAAATATACCGTTGGATTAGAAGCTGCGTTTGATCCATTCTTGCGTGGTCAAGACGGCCATAGGCTTAAACAAAAAATTGCCAAAGGGCAGTGGAAGCCCGTGTCAGATGAAAATGAACTCGAGCCTCGTGATGGTTTTGATGTGGTCACAACCATTGACATCAATATTCAAGATATCGCGCATCATGCGTTGTTGTCACAACTCGAATATTACCAGGCAGAACACGGAACTGTAGTGGTTATGGAAGTCGCTACAGGGGCTGTTCGGGCTTTGGCTAATCTGGGGCGCACCGATCAAGGGACCTACTACGAAAAGTTGAATTATGCCGTTGGAGAAAGTCACGAACCAGGCAGTACCTTTAAAACAATTGCTTTTGCCGCCGCTTTGGAAGATCGCGCCATAGATACGGCTCAGATTGTTGACACTCGCCTTGGAAGTAAGGCGTTCTATGGGCGAATGATCACCGATACCAAAGGACACGGTAAGATTTCTGCGGCGCGGGCTCTAGAGGTCTCTTCAAATATTGGTCTGGCCAGTTTAATTGATGATGCCTATAAAGACGCCCCCGAACGGTGGTTAAATTATTTCAAGCAATGGCGTTTAGACACGGTGTTGGGTTTGCCTATTTCTGGAGAGGGTCAGCCCGAGATTCCGCGTCCTGGAGACCGTAAATGGAGCAAGAATGCCCTGCCTTCCATGGCTTATGGCTATAATTTGCGAATGACTCCACTTCAGGTATTGACTTTTTACAACGCTTTAGCCAATAACGGGACTATGGTCAAGCCCCGCTTTGTAGATCGAATTATTAGCGACAATAAAGTCATCCACGAGTACGGCCCAGAAGTGATGCACCCAAAAATCTTGTCTGATAAAACTTTGAATGAGGTGCGTGATGTTTTGGAGCACATCGTTACGCGGGGAACTGGGCGCGCCTTGTATTCGGAGTATTTTTCCATAGCGGGTAAAACTGGTACGGCCAGGACAGAGTATTGGATGGAGGACTGGGATAAGGATCGGCGATACATCTCATCTTTTGCAGGGTACTTTCCGGCAGACGACCCAAAGTATTCCTGTATTGTTGTGATTCATAAACCGAGCACCAAAAAGGGGTATTACGGAGCAGACGTCACTGGTCCTGTGTTCAAACGCATCGCCCAGAAAATCTATACGGACAGCCCATTAAGGGATACAATACAATTACCTATAAAGCCCTTGCCCGAGTTAGTACAGCAACAAGTACAAATCAATCAGTGGTTATCTGAAACACCTGAGGGTCTGCCCGATGTTCGTGGTTGGGCTTTAATGGATGCTTTGGCTGTTTTGGAAAATTTAGGATTGCATGTAGAAGTAAGGGGAAGCGGGTCGATTGTGGAACAGAGTCCCCAACCGGGCACAGATCTGGGGCAAACTCAAAAAGTAACACTCATCGGTTCATGATATTACTCAAAGACATATTGTATCGTGTGGGCCTTGAGCAGGTTGTTGGTTCCACGTCGGTTGCGGTTCGCGGGGTAGAATTCGACTCAAGACGTGTTGCTTTAAACGATGTTTTTGTGGCCATTAATGGGGCTGTGGTTGATGGTCATCAATTTATTAAACAGGCCTGTGATCAGGGAGCGATTGCTATAATTTGCGCCCATTTGCCTGAAGTGATTATCAATGGGATTACCTATGTTCAGGTGCGCGATACCAGCGAGGCTTTGGCCTATATCGCCGATAATTTTTATGAACAACCCTCCAAGGATCTGATATTGGTCGGGGTGACGGGTACCAATGGAAAGACGACGGTCGCGACCTTATTGCATCAATTATTTACCAAGATGGGTTATGCTGCAGGTTTACTGTCCACGGTAGAAAACAAAATTGGCAGTGAAATCCTTCCCGCGACGCATACCACGCCAGACTCATTAACGATTAATCGTTTATTGAGAACAATGGTTGATGCTGGCCTCACGCATTGTTTCATGGAGGTGAGCTCTCATGGTATTGATCAAAACAGAACCCTTGGACTGGATTTTGACGGAGGTATATTTACTAATTTGACTCACGACCATTTAGATTATCACAAGGACTTCAAGACGTACCGAGATGTTAAAAAACGTTTTTTTGACGGACTAAAACCTCAAGCTTTTGCTCTGACGAATCAAGATGATAAGAACGGAGGATTCATGCTGCAAAATACCAAAGCTCGAGTACAGACTTATGCTCAGAAATCTTTGGCAGACTTTAAAGTGCAAGTTTTAGAGCAACAGATCAGTGGACAATTGCTTAAAATAAATGGTCAAGAGGTTTGGGTGAAACTCATCGGTGGATTTAATGCCTATAATTTACTTGCTATTTATGCCTGCGCTACCCTGCTTGAGGCGGACCCCATAGGTGTTTTGCGAGAAATCAGCACTCTGGATAGTGTCTCAGGGCGATTTCAATATTATGCTGCCCCAAATGGGGTGACGGTAATTGTTGATTATGCCCATACCCCTGATGCCCTGGAAAATGTATTGGGAACGATTGCGGGCATAAGAACAGGAAATGAAACGCTGATCACTGTGGTGGGTTGCGGAGGTGATCGCGATAGAACCAAAAGACCTAAAATGGCCGCTGTAGCCACGCATTGGAGCAATAAGGTCATATTCACTTCTGATAACCCACGTAGTGAGTCTGCTGAGGAAATAATCTCCCAAATGGAGGCTGGTGTTCCTGCCCATGATTATAAAAAGTATGTGTCTATTACGGATCGGCGACAAGCGATAAAGACCGCCGTGCAAATGGCGGAATCTGGCGATTTGATATTGATTGCAGGTAAAGGACATGAGACATATCAAGAAATTTCTGGAGTGCGCCATGACTTTGATGATTATAAAATCGCAAGTGAATTTTTAAACGACCAAACCACTTGATATGCTGTATTACCTATTTGATTTTTTAGATAAAACCTATGATTTGCCCGGCGCTGGATTATTTCAGTTCATCACTTTTAGAGCGGCAATGACGGCCATTACATCACTGTTTATTGCGACTTATTTTGGACGAAGAATCATTGAGTTTTTACAGCGCAAGCAGGTAGGAGAAACGATTCGGGAATTAGGCTTGGAGGGTCAAGCACAAAAGGCGGGAACACCCACTATGGGCGGGGTCATAATTATTTTGGCAATTGTGATTCCAGTTTTGCTTTTTGCTCAGCTCGACAATATTTATGTAATCATGTTGTTGGTGACCACCATTTGGATGGGCGTTATCGGATTTATCGATGACTATATTAAAAAGTTCAAACAAGACAAGGAAGGCCTTCCGGGAAGATTTAAGGTATTTGGCCAAATTGGCTTAGGCATTATCGTCGGAGGAACCATGTACTTGAGTGATCAAGTGACGGTGCGTCGCCAGATTCCTGCGGGTATTGAGGTTAACCAGCAATCATATGGACAAGCTCAAACCAATAGTGATCGTGATCTTTCTAAAGCATTTTATCCAGCAGAGAAGGCACTCATTACGACCATGCCTTTTGTAAAAAACAATGAAATTGATTACGAGAAAGTTTTGGCCTGGCTCGGACCTGAAGCCGTTAACTATTCTTGGTTAATCTTCATCCCAATTATCATTTTTATCATTACTGCCGTATCAAATGGGGCTAATCTGACCGATGGGATTGATGGTTTAGCGGCGGGTACCTCGGCCATAATTGGGGTGACTTTGGCCATATTTGCCTGGGTTTCGGGGAACCTGGTATTTTCAGATTACCTGAACATAATGTATATCCCCAATATTGGTGAACTCTCCATTTTCATCATGGCTTTTGTTGGAGCCCTCATCGGATTTCTGTGGTATAACGCTTATCCGGCTCAGGTTTTTATGGGTGATACAGGAAGCTTAACCATAGGCGGCATTATTGCGGTTATTGCTATTGCGATAAGAAAGGAGTGGTTGATTCCTATTTTATGCGGGATTTTTCTCATGGAAAATTTATCTGTAGTGCTGCAGGTAGGATGGTTTAAATACACAAAAAAACGCACAGGAACAGGAGTGCGTTTGTTTAAAATGGCTCCGTTGCACCATCATTATCAAGTCAAAGGATACCACGAAAGCAAAATTGTCACTCGATTTTGGATTGTGGGAATTGTTCTAGCAGTATTAACCATTGTGACGCTAAAAATACGTTAATGGCACAGGAGAAACTCGTCATATTAGGAGCAGGCGAAAGCGGACAAGGTGCAGCATTACTGGGCAAGGTCAAGGGTTATGAGGTTTTTGTCTCTGATGCCAAACCTTTGACAGAAAAGGCACGAACTCTTTTTGAGCAGTATCAAATAGAATATGAAGAGGCAGGACATGATCTGTCCCGTTTGGTCCATGCCGATATTGCGGTTAAGAGTCCTGGAATTCCTGACGCTGCTCCTGTGGTTCAAGCGCTATTGACTCACGGCGTTGAGATTATCTCTGAGATTGAGTGGGGGTTTCGCTTTACAGAAAAGCCCATTATTGCCATTACCGGGAGTAACGGAAAGACCACAACCACTTCAATGATCCATAAACTGCTATTAGACGCGGGAATATCCGCGGGACTAGGAGGGAATATCGGGAAGAGTTTCGCCGCTCAAGTTATGGGAGAGGAACCTGATTATTATGTTTTAGAAGTGAGTAGTTTCCAGCTCGATGGGACCACTCGATTTCAGCCCTATATTGCTGTGATCACCAACATTACTCCGGATCATTTGGATCGCTATAATTACAAGTTTGAGGCCTACATCGCCTCAAAATTGAGCATTACACGTTGCCAGACCGCACAAGATTTTCTGGTCTATGATCATGATGATCCTGTCTTAACTAAAGCGGTAGGCCAGACTTCCATAAAAGCAAATATGATGCCCTATACGACGAAGACTGCCGTGGGGCAAGGCAGCTATATTGACCACGATACTTTAATTATTAACACACCAGAAAATTTGATAAATATGCCGACACTTGATCTTTCCATACAAGGCGCTCACAATCAGAAAAACGCCATGGCGGCGGCTACTGTTGGAGCACTTTTGAATATTCGAAAAGAAACAATTAGACAGTCCTTAGAGAACTTTCAGTCGGTTGAACACAGGCTTGAATTTGTCTTAAAAATTAATAACGTTACCTACATCAATGATTCCAAGGCAACGAATGTTAATTCGGTCTATTATGCGCTTGAAAGTATGCATGCCCCAACAGTCTGGATTGTGGGAGGAGAGGATAAAGGAAATAATTATGACGAATTATTGTCTTTGGTAAATGAAAAAGTAAAGGCGATTATATGTCTTGGGTTGCACAATGACAAAATCATTCAAACTTTTGGTTCTGTGGTGGATCTGCTCGTAGAGACGCACAGTATGCAGGATGCGGTTCAAGTGGCTTACCGACTTGCCGATCGTGGGGATGCGGTTTTGCTCTCCCCGGCTTGTGCCAGTTTTGACTTATTTGAAAATTACGAGGATAGAGGTCGGCAATTTAAAAATGCGGTAAGACAATTGTAAGGGAAATAGCGCTATGCAAAAGTTTATTCAAAACATAAAAGGGGATCGCTCAATTTGGGCCGTTGTGGCTTTGCTGGCTTTGTTTTCTTTTTTGCCTGTTTACAGTGCAAGCAGTAATTTGGCTTATCTCTATGGTGATGGCAATACCCTTCAGTTTTTGATTAAACATCTGGCGCATTTAACCCTGGGCTTTGTGATTTTATTTGGTGTTCATCGCATTCCTTATCATTATTTCAAGGGGCTTTCAATGATTGCCTTACCGATTATGATGATTTTATTAGTACTGACTTTAGCCCAAGGGACGACCATTGAGGGAGCCAATGCGGCCCGATGGATCAAGCTACCTGTTGTGGGGGTTACCTTTCAAACCTCTTCTTTAGCCTCTGTGGTTTTGTTGGTTTACGTAGCCCGATATATGGCGCGGATCAAGGAGGAGCAAGTTTCTTTCAAACAAACGATCTGGCCCCTCTGGATTCCTGTTTTTCTGGTTATTGGATTGATTTTACCGGCGAATTTATCTACGGCATTACTCATTTTTGTTATGGTTATAATGCTGGTCTTTGTTGGTGGTCATCCTATAAAATATATAGCCTCTATTCTCGGTGTAGGGCTGCTGAGTTTGACCCTATTTATACTTTCGGCCAAAGCTTTTCCGGGTTTATTTCCGAATCGTGTTGATACTTGGACCAGCCGTATTGAGAGTTTTTTTACTGACGAGATTGATACCAAAGAGAAAGACTATCAGATTACTCAAGCCAATATCGCTATTGCCACGGGCGGTATGATGGGATTGGGCCCAGGAAAAAGTATTCAAAAGAATTTTTTGCCCCAGTCGAGTTCTGATTTTATTTATGCCATAATCATCGAAGAATTTGGCCTGGTGGGCGGTTTGTCCTTATTGTTTTTTTATCTGTTTTTATTGTTCCGATTGGTTGTGCTTGTATATAAAACCTCGGATTATTTTGGCCGTCTTTTGGTAATTGGTCTGGGGGTGCCTTTACTCTTTCAAGCGTTTATTAATATGGGTGTTGCGGTTTCTCTTTTTCCTGTAACCGGTCAAACCTTACCACTGATTAGTAGTGGAGGAACCTCTATCTGGACCACCTGCGTTGCGCTTGGGGTCATATTGAGTGTAAGCGCCCACCGCAAGGATCATACAGGGTCCAACGAACATTCGTCTAACCCATTAGATATTCTCAGTGAAACGATTTAGATACATGATATCGGGTGGGGGTACAGGAGGTCATATTTATCCTGCAATCGCAATTGCGCAGGAAATTATGCGACGAAATCCGGAGGCTGAAATCATGTTTGTCGGGGCGCGTGACCGAATGGAAATGCAAAAGGTGCCACAGGCAGGATTTCCTATAAGAGGGCTCTGGATTGCTGGATTTCAGAGACGATTAACCCTAAAGAACTTATTGGTACCCATAAAATTGATGGTGAGCCTCATTCAATCTGTTTTTTTAATAAAGTCTTTTCGCCCTGATGTAGTTATTGGGACCGGTGGTTTTGCCAGCGGTCCATTGCTGCGCATAGCGACACTTTTTGGCGTCCCAACGCTTATACAAGAACAAAACAGTTATCCTGGAGTTACCAATAAAATGTTGGCCCGTGGGGCACAAAAAATATGCGTTGCATATCAAAATATGGAGCAATTTTTTCCAAAAGAAAAGTTAGTGCATACCGGGAATCCCGTGCGTCAGGATTTGCTTAAACCCGGTCTTGAATTAAAAATGGCTTTGGCTCATTTTAACCTAACCACTTTTGCTTCTCAGGAGCGACCCTCTGGGCGGGGACTCGTATTATTGATATTGGGGGGGAGTCTCGGGGCAAGGCGAATCAATAGGCTTGTAGCGGAAAAATTAAATTATTTAAAGGACCAAAATATGTCTGTAATCTGGCAATGTGGGCCCTATTATTATCCCGAATACAAGGATTTAGCCAGCGAAAGGATTTGTGTGGTTCCGTTTATTGACAATATGGCCATGGCCTATGCCGCTGCAGACCTTATTATTTCTCGATCTGGAGCGCTTTCTGTATCTGAGTTGGCCCTGGTGGGTAAACCTGTGGTCTTTATTCCATCTCCCAATGTTGCTGAAGATCATCAGACTAAAAATGCCAAGGCTTTAGTCGATCAAAATGCGGCAATAATGTTAAAAGAAGATGTACTGGACGATAGATTTGAAGAGGTTTTTACGCGATTAATTCAAGAGGAAGCTCTTCGGCAAGCCTTAGGAAGGGCCATAAAATTAACGGCAATGCCCAATGCTACTCGAGATATTGTGGATCAATTAAGTTTACTGTCATCATGAGTATCGCACCCAGACACAACCAATATCAATATTTTGTTTTTCTCGGGATTGGAGGAATAGGAATGAGTGCATTGGCGCGTTATCTTGTGATGCGCGGAAAATTTGTGTTGGGATATGACCGAAGTGCCTCGAATCTCACTTTGGATTTGCAAAATCGCGGGGCAATAATAACCCATCAGGTGAGCCCTGTTATGCCCTGGTTTGATTCAAATCGTAGCGAGGATACGCTTGTTATTTGGACGCCAGCTGTGGCCCAAAATGACCCTTGGATGATTGCGGCCAAGGCCAGTGGCTTTCCGATGATAAAACGAGCAGAACTATTGGGTTCTATCTGTGCTGAATCAAAAAAAGTCTTGGCGGTTGCCGGGACCCACGGAAAAACAACAACCTCTGCAATTTTAGCTCATCTTCTTATCGACGCGGGGGAATTGGGTTTTGGGTTTTTAGGAGGTATTGCGCAAAACTATCAGTCTAACTTCATTTTATCGGATGACTTAGCGCTGAAATTGGCCGCTGGCGAAACAGCCGATTTTTGCGTTGTGGAGGCCGATGAATTTGACCGTTCATTTTTATGGATTAAACCCGATTGGGCCTGCATCACTAGTGTAGACCCTGATCATTTGGATATCTATCAAGACAAAGAAACTTTTGTGGCGGCTTTTGATTTATTTGCCCAGACCGTTGCCCCGAAAAATCTATTTATTGCAGAGGGATTGGCATTTAATGGGAGGAGCGTTAGCCTTGATGATCAAGGCCAAATAAGGGCTGAGCACGTTGAAATAAAAGATGGGGCCTATGGCTTTAGTCTCATTTTTGCTGATGAGCAATGGAATGACTTAAGAGGGCCTTTGCCCGGTCGTCACAATTTGATGAATGTAATAATGGCGGTCGCTATGGCCCGTGCCTATGGATTAACACGAGATCAAGTGGCTAAAAGTTTGATGAATTTCAAAGGCATTCAAAGAAGATTTAATCAGTATAAATTAGCAAACAATAAAATACTTATTGACGATTATGCGCACCATCCTACCGAGCTGCGTGCGCTTTTACAGGGCGTGAAGGAGTTTTATCCCGACCAGCCAAATATTTTACTTTTTCAACCCCATTTGTTCAGCCGTACCAGAGATTTTGCACATGATTTTTCCCAAGTGCTCAATGAATTCGATCGAGTTTTATTAATGCCCATATATGCCGCGCGTGAATTGCCTATCTCTGGGGTAGATAGTGATTGGTTGGCCAGTCTATGTGACCAGACAAAAGTAAAGTCCATGACCGCGTCGGATGCCTTAGCGGCCTTTACCCAGTCAACTTCGACGATATTTATTGTTGCGGGGGCAGGAGATATAGGGCTTGAAGTTCAATTTTTAAAACAAAAATTTAATTGATGAAGGGCTATTGGTTTATTGTTAAAATAATTTTTATCGGGAGCCTGGTCCTCTTTTTGATGGGATTTGCGCAAAAACGTAATTCAGAACGAAAATGCCAGGAATTAACGGTTCAATTTGTGGGCAATCCTCAGCCTTTTATTGCCTTAGACTCGGTTAATAAATTGTTAATACAAAATAAAGGCCCTCTGGCGAGTATCCCTAAAGAAACTTTAGTTTTGAAAGAGATGGAAGCCCGATTGGTGCAGCATCCTATGGTGTATCAGGCTCAGGTTTTTATCTCAATTGATGGAAAAATTGGGGCGAAAATTCAGACCAAAAAACCTATTGGTAGGGTCTTGAGTAGTCCTGGTTTTTATATCGATGAACAAGGACAACCAATGCCGCTCTCAAACCTATACACCGCCCGAGTGCCTGTTGTAACAGGTGAGGTTTTGTTGCATTTAGAGGCCTTAAAAAAGTTGCTGTTAATCATTCGCCAAGATGAATTTCTTGAGCCTATGATTACTGAAGTGGCCGTTGACGTTCAAGGGAATTGTCAGATAAAGCTGCGCCAAGAAGAATACAAATTGCTTTTAGGTCCCGTTTCTGACGTGACTGAAAAGTTTCGAAATTTTAAAGCATTTTATCAAAATATGCTAAAAGAACAAGAGCAAAAGCAATTCAAAAAAGTGGATTTGAGATTTAATAATCAGGTGGTCGCCACCGAGTAAAGTCATGGAACAAGAAAACATTGCCGTAGGTCTGGATATAGGAACCACGAAGATTGTGGCTCTGATTGGTCGTAAAAATGAATTTGGTAAGATGGAGATTTTGGGTATTGGAAAATCCAAATCTCTCGGTGTTCATCGCGGTGTGGTTAACAATATCACCCAGACCATTCAATCCATACAGCAGGCTGTGCAAGACGCCGAAAGCAGCTCGGGAATGTCCATCAGCGATGTAGTTGTGGGCATTGCCGGACAGCACATTCGCAGCCTTCAACACAGTGATTACATCACGAGAAACAACAGTGATGAAGTCATTCAAGATGAAGATATAGATCGACTCTGCAATCAGGTTCACAAGCTAGTGATGCTCCCAGGAGAAGAGATTATCCATGTATTGCCACAAGATTTTAAAGTCGATGGGCAAGCTGAGATCAAAGAACCCATCGGTATGTATGGGGGTCGCTTGGAGGCAAACTTTCATGTTGTAGTGGGGCAAGTTTCTTCGATTCGGAATATCGGTCGTTGTATAAAAAGTTCGGGTCTTGATCTTTCCGGAATTACTTTGGAGCCTTTGGCTTCTTCCAATGCTGTACTGAGTCAAGAGGAAAAAGAGGCCGGAGTGGCCTTGATTGATATTGGTGGTGGAACTACAGATTTAGCCATTTTTAAAGACGGTATTATTCGCCACACCGCAGTGATACCATTTGGCGGTAATGTAATTACTGAAGACATCAAAGAGGGCTGTTCAATCATCGAAAAACAAGCTGAATTACTCAAAATTAAATTTGGATCAGCCTGGCCTGGTGAAAACAAAGACAACGAAATTGTCTCAATTCCAGGGCTGCGGGGTCGTGATCCTAAAGAAATAAGCCTTAAAAATCTTTCCAAAATCATTCATGCTCGTGTGGTCGAGATCATAGAACAAGTTTATTTGGAAATCAGAAATTACGGTCATGAAGAACAAAAGAAAAAACTCATCGCGGGTATTGTTCTGACTGGTGGAGGGTCTCAATTGCGCCATTTAAAGCAATTGGTCGAATACATTACTGGAATGGATACGCGCATTGGTTATCCCAATGAACATTTAGCTGGGGATAGCGATAGTGAAACCACCAGCCCAATGTATGCCACGGCTGTGGGTCTTGTCTTGACGAGTTTAAACGAGAAAAACCGCAAGCCTGCCTCAGCTAAATTAAAAGAAGCGCTTCAGCCTCAGGGTGAAAAAACCCCTGAAATGACTGAAGTTCAGGAGCCCAAAGAAGAAGAGGTGCAGCCGCAGAACGAATCACGTGGCTTTTTTGATAAGTGGGCCGATAAGTTTAAAGAATTTTTAGATAACGCAGAATAATTATTGTTCCAAAAAAACAACCTTTATGAGCCACCAAGAGTTTGATAATATCTCATTTGACCTGCCCAAGAATCAATCGAATGTCATAAAAGTAATCGGTGTCGGTGGTGGTGGGAGTAATGCCATCAACCACATGTTCAGTCAGGGCATAAAAGGGGTTGATTTTGTTATTTGTAATACTGATGCTCAAGCCCTTGAAAATAGCGCTGTGCCTGTCAAAATTCAGCTTGGGGTTTCGTTGACAGAAGGACTTGGGGCTGGGGCAAATCCTAAAATAGGGGAACAGTCTGCAGTGGAGTCTGTAGAGGAGATTCGAGGCATGCTCTCTACCAATACTAAAATGATTTTTATTACCGCCGGAATGGGCGGTGGCACAGGGACAGGAGCAGCTCCGATTATCGCAAAGATGGCCCGTGAATTGGATATTTTGACCGTAGGTATTGTGACCATGCCCTTTCAATTTGAAGGAAAACTGCGTAATGATCAAGCTCAAATAGGGATTGAAAATCTGCGTAACAATGTGGATTCTTTGATTGTTGTCAATAACAATAAATTGCGCGAAGTTTATGGGAATCTTGGCTTTAAGGCAGGATTTTCTAAGGCGGATGAAGTATTGGCAACAGCGGCACGGGGAATTGCAGAAGTCATCACTCATCACTACACTCAAAATATTGACTTGCGTGATGCCAAAACGGTTCTTGCCAATAGT
>CALJFV010000084.1 GCA_938074515.1 uncultured Flavobacteriaceae bacterium | reverse complement strand
CAAAACTCAGATAGCCAAAGGCCTCATGGCGCTGACATATGTCTTGCATCATATTAAGGCTGTTGTCTGTAGACCCATCATTGACTAGGAGCACACATGCTGGTTTTGCTGCGATATCCAGATATTTCAATAATTCTTTTTCTAAGCGTTGTAGATTATCCTGCTCATTGTATACAGGAACGATAATGGTCAGCGCGTAGTTCATTTGTGTCAGGCGTTTGGTGCAAAAGTAATTCTTTATCAGGAATAAAAGGGAAACCTAAAAAAGTGGTTTCTTTGCAAAAGAATAAACACTTCATGAAAATACTCATCACAGGTGCGGCTGGATTTATTGGTTCTCATGCTGCAGAGCGACTGCAATCTATGGGGCACCAAGTGATTGGGTGGGATAATTTTTCAAATTATTACGACGTTTCTCTCAAGGAACGCACGGCTAAATCCCTCGAGCGACAGGGGATTGTCATGCAACGCGTTGATTTAGTTCACGATGATTTATTGGCGCTTTGGCCAGAGGATGTTTCCTTTGTTTTTCATTTTGCGGCTCAACCAGGAATTTCCCAGACAAGCACCTTTGAGTCTTATCTGAACAATAATTTTATTGCCACACAAAGGATGCTTACGGTATTGGAGCAGCTCGACCAGCCCCCTTATGTGGTAAATATTGCCACTTCATCGGTTTATGGTTTGGTGGCCACCAAGGATGAGTCCGCTGCTCCAGAACCTGCGTCATGGTATGGAGTCACAAAATTGGCTGCAGAGCAACTCGTCATGGCCTATGTGCGTCGTGGCTTTATCAAAGGGACTTCACTGCGTTTGTATTCAGTATACGGACCCCGCGAGCGTCCGGACAAACTCTATACGCGGCTTATCGATTGCGGTTTGAACCAAAGGGAATTTACCCTTTACAAGGGCAGCGAGGCGCACCGCCGGAGCTTCACCTATGTCGGGGACATTGTCACAGGCATTGTGGCTGTTTTAAATGCTGCTGATGCCTGCAGCGGCGCCATAATTAATTTAGGTTCAGATCGCGAACACAGCACAGGTGAAGGAATTGAAACAGTCGAGCGACTTTTGGGTAGGGAGATTAGAAAAAAAATAATGCCACCGCGGCCGGGAGATCAAGATCGAACAATGGCGGTGATTGACAAGGCAAGACAATTGTTAGCATACACCCCTGAAACATCCCTTGAGCAGGGATTAAGTGCCCAAATAGAGTGGTTTAAGACTTTGCTCTAGCCATTGCGTTTTTGAAGCGCCAAATCAACTAAAATTTCTGCTGCGGCAATTGGGGTGATTTTTTCACTCGTGACCTTCTCTTTAAGCTCATTCCAGTGAGCCAAGACCTCCGGATGGAGCAATAAGGTCTCTTTGAGCGATTCTGTTACTGTTTTTTCCATCCAACTCAAATTCTGATTCTTGCGCTTATGGGTAAAATGACCATTGGCTTTAGTCTGGGCTACATATTCCTGGATCATTTCCCAAACGGTATCTATCCCAATATTATTGAGCGCCGAACAGCTAAGTGTTCTGGGTTGCCAACCACTGGATTTATGTGGAAATAGCCCTAAGGCTCTTTGATATTCTAATTGTGCCGCATGAGCAATTTTTAATTTTGTTGGGTCATCCGCCTTGTTTATGACAATGGCATCAGCCATTTCAATAATGCCACGCTTTATGCCTTGGAGCTCATCACCCGCACCAGCGATTTGTAGCATCAGAAAGAAGTCACAGAGTTCGGCGACTGCCGTTTCACTTTGACCGACCCCAACGGTTTCAATCAAAATAATATCGTAGCCTGCCGCTTCACAAAGAATTATACTCTCACGGGTATGGCGTGCGACACCACCTAAAGTCAATTTACTCGGGGTGGGGCGAATAAAAGCGAACGGGGACTGGGTGAGCTGATGCATTCGGGTTTTATCCCCCAAAATGCTGCCGCCACTAACACTGCTGCTGGGGTCTACTGCTAAAACAGCGATGCGATGGCCTTTACTCGCGAGCATGAGACCTAATTGCTCAATAAAGGTGCTTTTACCCACTCCAGGAATCCCAGTGATCCCAATGCGAATGCTGTCGCTTGGACCAAAGGCTCGTTTTAGAATTTCTCGCGCTTGGCTTTGATGTTTTAAGGCCTTACTCTCGACTATTGTAATGGCACGGCTAAGAGCAGTTTTATCGCCTTTTTTTAGTGCATCCACGAGCTCTTTTGCGTCTTGCTGGTTCTGGCGTGCCTGACGTATAGAAGCAATAGAAGCATCCCGAGCGCTCAGAGTGCCCAAGGATGCTTCTTGTTGCATTTTATTATGTTTTGGTTTTTTAGTCATAAAAAAACCATCACTGTGGACTATTGTTTTACCACAGCTACGGTATGTTTTGCGCCTTGAATTTCGGCAGTCACAAAGTAAACTCCCGGACTCAAGTGTTGGACAGAAATAGATTGTTCTAGGCCTGCTTGTTCGATCACCATAAGCTTTTGCCCCATAACATTACTCACCACCAAACGCTCTATAGGCGTAGTGTTGCGCACAGCAATAGTCTCTGACGCTGGGTTTGGCGCAATGGCAAAATTTAAAAGGTTTTGTTGATCCACACTCATGAGGTTTTCGCAATCAATAGTGATTTCAAAATCACCAGAGTCATTAGTGCCTTCAACCATAATAAAATAACTGCTCACCCCATCACTTTCAAAAGTGACAGAACTTTGAACACCGCAAAAATCATCGTTTGAGGCGATTTCGTTGGTTAAATCACAATCGTCATATACGCGAATCACGGTATCAAAATTTGTGTTGGCACACAAAGAAGCGGTAACCATTTGGGCATCTCCATCACCCACAAATTTGTAGAATACATCGTTAGTACCGTTTCCGCCAGAATCCGTAGCGTTTGTGGTCGAGCCCTGTTCTGCTGCATTACAAGACAAAAGGATGGCATTGCTGCACTGATCATTAATGGCAAAACTCTCGGCCAAACGAATTACAAAACCGGTTCCGTCATTGGCCACACCAGCCACAGTGGTTCCATCACCAGAAACCGCAAGGGGCAAGGCCAAAGTGCGTCCTTGAGTGTCGATACCCAGGTCAGTGGCCGCTTGATTTAAATCGACAATTCCGATACCATCTTTATAAATAAATCCTTGACCCATGGTAGCAGGGGCGGGCCATGGACGATAGAATCCTACAAGTACTGATCCATCGTCAGACATGCCTGTAGTGGCACCACGCCATCCATTAACCGGCGCTGGTCCTATATCCTCAATCCCTGTGTTTGCGCTATAACGCCAGGCCTGGTAATTGTTATTTGAGTTACCGCCACCGCCGATAAAAGTTCCATCGTAAGAAACGCATCCTGCCTCTGAGGCTAAACCACTATTAGGGTGTGTCAATAGTTGTTGTACGCCATTGGTCCAAACCGCAGCTTGACGGAATCCTGTGGTACTGTCTTGCCAGCC
>CALJFV010000083.1 GCA_938074515.1 uncultured Flavobacteriaceae bacterium | reverse complement strand
AAAAATTCCATCATAAAAAATCTATCCTCGGGGGTACTGTCGCTTTGAAATTCATCGACTAGAGCCTCAAGGTGGGGTACTGAGCGCAGTGTATCCTGATAGATATCTTCAGGAAGGCCATCTTCTAAGAACAAATCATTGTCGCTATAAAACCAGCCCAACAAACTATCGTAAGGGCCTTGTTGGTCTTTTTGCTGTAGTTTTTTGATCTCTGGAAAATACTTCGGGAATAAGGTTTTAACAGCCTGATTGATCAGGTGTAGTGAAATCTGCTCAGCCCCTTCCTGTTCTCCCTCGTAAACGAGTTCTACCTTACCATTAATTGAAGCAATTATGCCTAAAAAGTCGGACATACGTAAAGCCGTCTTATCCTGAGCGTTAATTAGCATTCTGCGCTCTGCAGTGCTGATTAGATTCTCAAAGGCCGTAATACTCATACGAGCACTCACCCCGCTTTTGGCATCGATATATTCGCTACGGCGAGCCTCAAAACCGATTTGCTCCAGAATATCTCTTGCAAGTTCCGGGATATGGATGTTTTGATCCGCGTCACGCGGTTTAACCTCCTGCTGGGTAATGGCTTTGGCTACGGATAAAGAATGTGGATAATGTGTCAAAATTTGAGACCCAATACGGTCTTTGAGCGGAGTAACAATACTTCCGCGGTTGGTGTAGTCCTCGGGATTCGCTGTAAAGACAAACTGAGCCTCGATGGGCAGACGTAGCTTAAATCCGCGAATTTGAATTTCTTTTTCTTGTAAGATCCCAAATAAGGCCACTTGAATGCGCGCTTGCAAATCAGGAAGTTCGTTGAGTACAAAAATACAACGGTGGGCCCGTGGAATCATCCCAAAATGGATCACGCGCTCATCGGCATAAGAGAGTTTTAAATTGGCGGCTTTGATCGGGTCTACATCTCCGATTAAATCGGCGACTGTTACATCGGGCGTGGCCAGTTTTTCAAAAAAACGATCCTCTCGATGCAGCCACTCTATTGGCGTATCATCACCACGCTCCGCAATGATTGATTTGGCCTGATAACTGATGGGGTTTAATGGGTCGTCATTGATCTCAGAACCTGCGACGATCGGAACCCATTCATCTAGAAGTCCCGTCATTTTTCGTGCCAAACGGGTCTTTGCTTGACCGCGCAACCCTAAGAGATTAATGCTATGCCCTGAAAGCAAGGCCCGCTCGACATCGGGAATAACCGTATGCTCATACCCCAATAATCCCTCAAATGTCGGTTCACCGGCTCTGATGCGATGGCGCAAATTATCAGCCAATTCCTGATGTATGTTTTTTGGGGTGTACCCTGAGGTTCTAAGCTGTCCTAGTGTCTTTATTTCTATGTTCATCCTAATCTCTTTTTTCTGTTTTGCTGATAATCTTCAAAAATCATTTCGCCCAAACCTTTTAAGCCCGTAAAAAAGGCTTTACCCTTGTTGGCCTCCGTAAACGTGCGTACAAATCGCATCAAATAAGGATCTTTGGCAATCATAAAGGTGGTAATGGGTATGTGCAGTTTAAGGGCTTGACGGGCCATGTTATAACACTTATCGACGATATAGTCATCGAGACCTACACTGTTTTTGTAATAAGTCCCTCCCTGTTCCTTAAGACAGCTTGGCTTGCCATCGGTAATCATAAAAATTTGCTTATTGCTGTTTTTTCGCCGTCGCAGTAAATCCATGGCCAGGGATAAGCCAGCTACCGTATTGGTATGATAGGGCCCCACTTCTAGATATGGAATATCCTTTATGGCAATGGGCCAGGCGTCATTACCAAAAACCAGTACATCTAAAGTATCCTTGGGATAGCGAGTGGTGATGAATTCTGCCAAGGCCATAGCTACTTTTTTGGCCGGCGTGATTCGGTCCTCTCCATAGAGAATCATGCTGTGGCTAATGTCGATCATTAACACCGTACTCATCTGAGTATTATAAGTGCTGTCTTCGACAACCAAATCCTCTTGTTGCAAATTAAAATCCCCGCCAATATTGCGGATTTGGGCATTTTTAATGCTCTCAGTTATGGATATCTTTTCCAGAGCATCTCCAAATTGATAGGCTTTGAACTCTCCCGTGGACTCATTGCCCTGACCCGTAGACTTAGTTTTGTGATCTCCAGACCCCGCTTTCTTTAATTTCCCAAAAACTTGTTTGAGCGCATGCTCCCGCAGCAACTTCTCGGTTTTGGGCGTCAGTGCCATACCAGAGCCCTGCCCATCTTTACCACCCCCTTTGGGCTGAATATAAGAACGCTCAAGTAAATCGCGAACAAAATCATCTATGGTATAATTCTCGTCGGTCAGGGTGTATTCTTTATCCAGCTCACGAAGCCAATCTATGGCCTCGTCAAAATCCCCTGAGGTATGGGTAATCAGCTCTTTGAATATTTCAAAAAGACGCTCAAAGGGCGACTGCTCCTTTGGCACATGGCGGCTAAAGCGCAAACCTGTGGCAGAGAGATCAAATTTCATAGCATGGTAAAGATAGTTAAGAAAGCCCAATTACTCAACAGCGAGTCAGGCTTTAATCCAATATAAAACACGCCTCATAAATCAAATTTTTGATCTACCGCATAAATCATAAAAAACTGCAACAGTATCCCGAGCATACATGGAATCCAATAGCCCCCACTCAACGTAACGCCAATCCAAAATGCATTACCCAATGACAGCGTTAAAACGCTAAAAATCGATAAGTTATCTGTCGCCTTTTTTGGAATCAAACAATAAAAAATTAACCCACCAATGATTGAGGAAAATCCCCAACCGAGATAATTCGTAAACGGAATGGTGTAATAAACCCCAGGATTATTCCAAGTCCAAAAGGTCATGAGTACTGCACCAGGATCTAAAATTAAATCTGCAAATACAAGAAGTCCTACTCCTAAGACGATTTGAACCAGCTTTTTGTCAAAAACCCTGGTCGAAACCGCAAACGCTCCAATGACCAGAGGAACCCATCCAAAACTCACCGCCCAAGGGACTAAATCAAAAAGTTTATAACCGAGTTGTGCATTGTAATTAAAGGAGCCGTAAGGAAAAGAGGTGACTATACTCAAGGCCTCAATACCAGTGGCATAGACACTCAAAATCAAAATAAGGAGCAGTCCTCTTTTAAATTCCACCCTTAATAAATCATAATACGCGGGCGCTGCCAAAAATAACATGGGGACAATCGAAAAATAATCATCCTTAACCATCAACGCGTAATAACCGATAAACGCCATTAGCCCGGATAGAAGAATCAAGATTATCGTTTTTACATTCATGTGTGCATCTTAACCCAAGAGGTTATACTTGAAGAAGATATAAATAAAAATACAGCCTCCACAAATAAAATTGATCAGCGGAAAGACCTTGTACACCGAAAGCAGTTTTTGATTGTCCTTTTCGTTTAAAAACAAGACATAAATCGTGGGTAGACAATAGGCCAAAAAGCCCAGCAATCCCATCCAATATTCTACATAAAATGCGCTGAGACTTACTGCTGTAGTAAAATAAAGCAAGGTCAATAAGGTGGCGTATTTATGCC
>CALJFV010000082.1 GCA_938074515.1 uncultured Flavobacteriaceae bacterium | reverse complement strand
TTACTTTGAAAAAGTTTGGCCTCTAAAAAGGTTGTTTTAAGGGCGCGTTCTGCTTGTCGTGTGAGGTGTAAATTTTTCTTGTCTTGAGTTCCGAGCATTCCCTCAGCATTTGCTGGGCTCAAAATTTCTACTTTACGGCGCAATTGATTGAGGTCGACCTCTAGGGCATTGAGAATGGAAATGGCTTTTCCGTTTCCATCGCGCAAAAGACCTAGCATTAAGTGTTCTGTACCAATAAAATCGTGGCCTAAGCGCAATGCTTCTTCTTTGCTGAAGGCAATCACATCTTTAACTCTCGGTGAAAAATTATCTTCCATAATCTGCTGTTTTTATTGACGCTAATGCGGCGTCCTTTCTATCAAAGCAATCGGTTGTACGCTCAAAAATAAGCAAAAGAAATGCCAAATGTTGGCTCGTTTGGTAAATGGAAGAAAATTATAAGCAAAATCAAAGGCAATATTCCCTAAGTTATTAACGAAAAACCCCTTCATTTTTGTTAATAAATTGATGATTTAAATATAGCTTAAGGGCGCATAAACATTAGGAATTTAATTAAATTGCCTTGTTTGTTATTTCTGAATAAAAAACCCTAACTATCTATGGCTGAAGGCGAAAAAATATTACCGATTAATATCGAGGATGAAATGAAATCGGCGTACATCGATTATTCGATGTCCGTCATTGTGTCACGTGCCCTTCCTGATGTGCGTGATGGTATGAAACCAGTTCACCGTCGCGTGCTCTTTGGGATGCATGAACTTGGGGTTCGTGCGAATACGGCCCACAAGAAATCAGCGCGTATTGTTGGAGAAGTATTGGGTAAATATCACCCACACGGAGACACTTCGGTATACGATGCTATGGTGCGTATGGCTCAGGATTGGAGCTTACGTTACATGTTAGTGGACGGTCAAGGAAACTTTGGGTCAATCGATGGAGATAGCCCAGCCGCCATGCGTTATACGGAAGCCCGAATGCGCAAGATCTCTGAGGATATGTTAGCCGATATTGACAAGGAGACAGTCGATCTTAAACTCAATTTTGACGACACCCTGGAAGAGCCAACTGTTTTGCCAACCAAAATCCCGGGATTGTTAATTAATGGAGCCTCAGGTATTGCCGTAGGTATGGCCACTAATATGCCACCGCACAATCTCACGGAGGTTGTTGATGGGACCATGGCATATATCGACAACCACGACATCACTATAGAAGAATTGATGACGCACATAAAAGCACCTGACTTTCCGACAGGGGGGGTGATTTATGGTTATGAAGGGGTGCGTGAAGCATTTTTAACCGGGCGTGGCCGTGTGGTGATGCGTGGAAAGGCACATTTTGAGGAAATAGAAGGACGCGAGTGTATCGTAGTTTCAGAGATCCCATACCAGGTCAACAAAGCGGACATGATTAAGAAAACCGCCGATTTGGTCAATGAGAAAAAAATAGAGGGGATCAGTAATATTCGTGATGAATCAGATCGTAATGGGATGCGCGTGGTTTATTTACTTAAGCGCGATGCTATTCCAAACATTGTTTTGAATATGCTCTATAAATACACTGCGCTTCAATCGAGCTTCAGTGTCAATAATATCGCTTTAGTTAAGGGGCGCCCGAAACTCCTTAACCTGAAAGAACTTATTCTTCATTTTGTGGATCACCGTCATGAGGTGGTCACTAGACGCACACAATACCTTTTGCGCAAGGCTGAAGAACGGGCTCATATTTTAGAGGGATTAATCATCGCTTCGGACAATATCGATGAAGTGATTGCCCTTATTCGCGCCTCTTCTAACGCCGATCAAGCGCGTGAAAAACTTATTGAGCGATTTGAACTATCGGAGATTCAAGCCAAAGCCATTGTTGAAATGCGTTTGCGTCAACTCACGGGTCTGGAGCAAGATAAATTGCGCACTGAGTATGAAGAGTTGATGAAAACGATCGAAGATTATAAAGATATCCTCGATAAAAAGGAGCGTCGTATGTCCATCATCAAAGAAGAGCTTGTTGAGGTTCGTGAAAAATACGGAGATGAGCGTCGTTCTCAAATTGAATACGCAGGTGGAGACGTTAGCATCACTGATTTGATTCCGGATGAGCAGGTTGTGATCACCATTAGTCATTTAGGCTACATTAAGCGAACGCCGCTTACTGAATACAAAACACAGAATAGAGGAGGTGTGGGTCAAAAAGCTTCATCGACGCGGAATGAAGATTTCTTAGAGCATTTATTTGTGGGGACGAACCACCAATATATGTTGTTCTTTACCCAAAAAGGAAAGTGTTTTTGGATGCGTGTCTTTGAAATTCCAGAAGGCAGCCGTACCAGTAAAGGGCGTGCAATCCAAAACTTGATCAATATAGAACAAGACGACAAGGTCAAAGCTTTTATTTGCACTCAGGACCTTAAAGATGAAGAGTACATCAATAAGCATTATGTCATTATGGCGACCAAACAAGGTCAAGTCAAAAAAACCTCTCTAGAACAATATTCAAGACCGAGAACCAATGGAATTAATGCCATTACAATAAAGGAGGACGATGAATTGCTAGAGGCTAAACTCACCACAGGCGATAGCCAAGTGATGATTGCGGTACGATCGGGTAAAGCCATTCGTTTTGAAGAAGAAAAAACCCGTCCTATGGGTCGTGGTGCCTCAGGGGTGCGTGGAATCACCTTAGGCGGACCAAAAGATGAAGTGATTGGCATGATTAC
>CALJFV010000081.1 GCA_938074515.1 uncultured Flavobacteriaceae bacterium | reverse complement strand
TCATAGAGGCCTTTACCGGTTTCACTTTTGATTTACACCAAAAAGGGGTTTTATTTCAAGATCATTCTCCGGGAAATACATTGATAAAGATGCAGGGAAGTATTCCAAGTTTTTATTTGGTTGATTTAAATCGGATGACCTTTAAGACATTGACCAAGTCAGAACGCATCCAAAATTTTGCGCGACTTACCCCGCTTAATGAGATGGTTGATAAGATGTGTGAAACATACGCCCGCTTAGCCCAATGGCCAGTTGATGATCTAAAAGATCAAATGTGGCGTGTCACTGAAGATTTTCAAGAGCGTTTTCATCGCAAGCGTCGTTTAAAGAAAAAATTATTTTTCTGGCGAAAAAAAACTGATTAAGTCCGCACTAAGTGAAGCTCAAAGAATTACCCATATCCATTTTCAAGGCAGCACAACTCAATTGGAGTGCTCCCGAACGTTTGTTGGGTGAAGCCCAACAGGTGCCCGTAATTGTCTCGATGACCACGATCCCGTCACGCCTGAGGAAACTCGCTTTGGTCCTAAGAAGTCTTTTGAATCAGACCGTTCGCCCTGAAAAAATTGTCGTTTGGATGCACTTAGAGATGAAAGGGCAAATTCCTAAAGCGGTTAAGACCCTTGGGGAACACCCCAAAACACGTGATTTAATTCAGCTTCGATTCACACCGCTTAAGTCTTCTCACAAAAAATTAATACATACCATAGACGAATTTCCAAATCATACTATTGTAACCTGTGATGATGATTTTATTTATCATAGGGATTGGCTTGAGGTCCTGTATCAGGATTCTTTGTTGTTTCCAAATTGTGTCATTGCCCAGCAGATTCGCTCCATTCAACGCTCTAAGAACGGTCAATTGAAACCCTACAAACAGTGGCGTTATCAAGCCGATTTAAATCAAGATCCCCATTCATTTTTGGCTATTGGGGGTAAAGGGGTCCTTTACCCAAGACAGGCCCTACACCCTGATTATTCCGACGTGGAGCTTTTTATGCGCTTGGCACCAAAGGCAGATGATTTGTGGTTTAAGGCCATGGAATTGCGCCAGAATACTCCTGTACGGTTGTGCAGCAAGATCGTCCCAGAGCCAATACCCATTGTGGGGACACAGAGTTTTTCGCTTAAAAAGGACAATGTAGATCGCGACTTAAATCTGCAGCAGTGGCAAAGTCTTTCGGATTATTTTAACTTGGATATTTGAGCATAATGTTCAGGTAAATCCCTAAATATTGGGGCGCAAAAAAATTGGCTTTGTTCTCTAAAAGGCCTGCTCTGTATTGCTGTGTCGCAAGCAAAATGAGTTGAGTAATGGAGCGAAAAGATCAAAAGTGAATGCTTGATAAAACTCTTGATGATGTTGACGCACATACTGATTTGAGTATCCTTGAAATAAATCAGGGGTAAAGTCCTTTAAATGAAGACCTATATGGGTTTGTCCATCGTCAAAGCTATTCCAAGCTGCTTTATTAATCCAAGGTGAGAACAAAGTAAAAGTTGGTATGTCCAAAGCTTTAGCCATATTCACTGCACCCCCTTCATTGCCCACTAGATAGTTTACTTGAGATAAAAGGGCTAAAAATTCGCGTAGATTTTGTCCGTAGATTTCGGGATGTAGGCTGGTGTGGTATTTTTTGGGGACCAATTCGAGTATGGCATCAACTAAAGACTGTTGACTCGGTATGTAGTTAAGTAGGATATGGGTGTTGAGTTTTTTTGCCAGGACGGTTAACATTTGAGCCATGGTCTGCGCGGGCAATGATTTATCCATACTGCTGCCTAAAATAGAGACCATGACCAAAGTTTTACGCTCATCTAATTTATGGCTATTTAAAACCCCTTGGGCCCAAGCAACTTCCTCTTGGGTTAAATGAATTTTAGGACGGAATTCGAGGGCTTTTTTGAGAATTTCTGATTCAGGATAGATAAGTCTCAAACGGTCCTCTATGGCGTTACCTGCAGGGGTATAGACCTGGCTACGGGGCTCTGACGTCTTTGTATAGGCCATTGGGCTAAACCATTTTTTGTGCCCGTAAATCTTGGGTGCTCCAGATCGTATAATCATCAATAAACTCTCGAGCTTTCCGTAGGCGTCGACAATCAAATCATATTGCTCCTTTTTGATCTGCTGGATCAATTTACCCCAATGATTCCAGGATTTTTTTGGCGCAGACAGAATGAATCGGTCTATATCCGGATGTCCTTCTACCACGGCATGGGTCCCTTGATGGATGGCATAATGCACTTGCGCCTCTGGATACATGGATTTAAAATGACTGCAAAGCACACTCGAGATCAACACATCGCCAATCATCTTTTGCTGAATGACTAAAATCTTTTTAATCGGCTTTGGGTTCATCAGGACTTAATCTTGTCGTGGCTAAGGTACTTATTTTGCCTTATCTTTGCCCTATGAACACGTCGCAGATATCCGTAGTGATCAGTACCTATAATGCCTTAGATTGGCTAAAAAAAGTTTTGTGGGGTTACGCACAACAGACCTTCAAAGACTTTGAGCTGGTCATTGCCGACGACGGTTCACGTGCCGAGACCGGTGACTATGTGCGGGCCTTTGCCAAAGAAACAGGGATTACAGTACAACACATTTGGCAAGAGGATGAGGGTTTTCAAAAATCGCGGATTCTCAATAAAGCCTTGGCGGCCTGTCGCGCAGATTATGTTGTGATGAGCGATGGAGATTGTATTCCTAGAAAAGATTTTTTGGCCGTACACCACAGACATCGGCAACGGGGCTACTTTTTATCAGGGGGCTACTTTATGTTGCCTATGGAAACGTCCAAAGCCATTAATAAAGAGGCCATACTGACTGGGGTTTGCTTTGATAAGGCATGGTTGCTCGAAAAGGGAATGACGCCGACCTTTAAATTTCACAAATTGACCGCCAGCAAGACTCTGGCAAAAATCCTCAACGCAGTCACGCCCACCAATGCCAGTTGGAACGGTCATAACGCCTCAGGATGGAAGGCAGATCTCTTGGCGGTAAATGGGTTTGATCAGCGCATGCAATACGGAGGACAAGATCGAGAGCTCGGAGAGCGATTGATGAATTACGGCATTAAAAGCAAGCAAATTCGCTACAGCGCGGTATGCATCCATCTGGACCACCCAAGAGGCTATAAAAATCAGGAGTCGATTGACAAAAATAGGGCGATTCGCAGTAAGACCCGAAGCGAAAAGCGTGTTTGGACCGACTATGGTTTAGTCAATAAGTAATTTTCGTTCTCCCTATTGTCGGCGTGGATTTCTGTCATCTCGCGTTTTGAGTTTTTTCCGCGTTTCTCACACCACCTGGACTGCCAAAGTTTTCGGAATATTTTCCTTACACCGCGACGTTATACGTTCTTAAGGCGTCGTTAAGGGATGTTTTTTTATCTGTTGAAGGCTTGCGTTTCCCTATGATCAGGGCACAAGGGACTTGATAATTGCCTGCAGGAAATTCTTTGGTATAGCTGCCGGGAATCACTACGCTTCCTGCGGGGACACGGCCACGCATTTCTTCGGGCTCCGCTCCTGTGACGTCTATAATTTTTGTTGATGCGGTAAGCACAACATTTGCTCCAAGAACCGCCTCGCGTTCCACATGCACCCCCTCTACGACGATACATCGTGAACCGATAAAGGCATGGTCTTCAATAATAACCGGAGCGGCTTGTAATGGTTCTAAAACCCCACCGATACCAACACCTCCACTCAAATGCACATGAGCACCAATTTGAGCACAACTGCCTACTGTGGCCCATGTATCGACCATGGTACCCGAGCCTACATAGGCGCCGATATTCACGTAAGACGGCATCATGATGACATTAGGGGCAAGGTAGGCACCATGTCTGGCAATGGCGTGAGGCACGACACGAACATTTTGTGCGGCATAATCTCTTTTTAAAGGAATTTTATCATGGTATTCAAAAATCCCAACCTCATAGGTATGCATCTGTTGAATAGGAAAATATAGGACTATGGCTTTTTTGACCCATTCATTGACCTGCCAACCCGAATCTGTAGGTTCTGCACAACGCAATGTCCCTTTGTCGCATAGGGCAACGACCCCGCGAATGGCCTCGATTGTTTCCTGGTCCTTTAATAGGCTACGATCCTCCCAAGCACGTTCAATTATGGATTTTAAATGCTGCATAACATTTGGTTTTCAGCAAAGATACAGCCCCGTTTAATTCGCCCCAACTATTTGGGTTACTATTTAGGAATGCATTATTTTTGCGGTCTATGGGAAGTATTGCAGCGATTGATTTTGGGACAAAACGCACTGGGGTGGCCATTACAGACCCCCTTAGAATTGTTGCCTCTGGGTTAGAAACGGTTGCTACTCAAAACCTTTTACCTTTTTTACAGGAGCTTTGCCAGCGTGAAGCCGTGCAGATTTTGGTTGTAGGAGAGCCCAAACAAAGGTTGGGCAATGCCTCATTGGTAGAACAAGATATTTTGAAGTTTATAGAACAATTTCGCGCGTTATGTCCTGAGGTGGAAATTCATAGATTTGATGAGCGTTTTACCAGTAAATTAGCCATGAGGTCCCTCATTGATGCAGGCGTAAGCAGAAAAAAAAGACAAGACAAAGCCCTGATCGATCAAATCAGTGCGACCATTATTTTACAAGACTACCTTAAAACACACTCATGATATACCCAATAGTGGCTTATGGAGATCCTGTATTGCGTAAAAAGGCGCAAGAGATTACAGCGGATTACCCCAATTTAAGTTCTTTTTTAGACGATATGTTCGAGACCATGTATGCGGCTTCGGGAATTGGGCTTGCGGCCCCTCAGATTGGTAAATCGATTCGTATATTTATTGTAGACGCCACGCCTTTTGAGGATGACGAAGATTTGTCTGAAGCGGATCGAGCGCTTTTAGGGCAATTCAAAAAGGTCTTCATCAATGCAGAGATTGTCCAGGAACGCGGCGATGAATGGGTGTTTAATGAAGGCTGCTTGAGTATTCCTGATATTCGTGAAGATGTCTTTCGTAAAGATGAAATTACCATAAAATATTTGGATGCGGATTTTAATGCACACGAAGAAGTTTTTTCAGGTATTGCCGCCAGAATCATTCAGCACGAATACGATCATATCGAGGGGATTTTATTTACCGACCATTTATCGGCCTTAAAAAAACGCATGATTAAAGGAAAATTAACACAAATTTCAAAAGGTCTGGTGCGCGCTGATTACAAAATGAAATATCCCTTGGCCAAAAAGAAACGTTAGGGGATTTGGAAAATTCCATGAGGTCGATGATATTTGCCGGCTGTAAATAAACACTGATGAGTTTAGAAAAAATAATATCTGTAGCGGGGAAGCCCGGATTATTTCAAATTTTGACACAAACCCGTACTGGTGTTTTGGCGCAATCGCTCATTGACGGCAAAAAAATTACCGTTAGTG
>CALJFV010000080.1 GCA_938074515.1 uncultured Flavobacteriaceae bacterium | reverse complement strand
ACAGCCCAAGGCACCTATGGGGATTTGACCCGTCCTGGATTGCCGCAAAGTCTCGGGGCAAGGCATCCAATATCGTTAGTAAAAAATCGAATTATTGATATTTTCTCCCGAATTGGGTTTAATGTTTCTGAAGGCCCTGAGATTGAAGATGACTGGCATAATTTTACTGCATTAAATTTGCCTGAATATCATCCTGCGCGTGATATGCAAGACACTTTTTTTATCCAGACAAATCCCGATATTCTTCTGCGAACCCATACCTCATCGGTCCAAGTTCGCTATATGGAAGCGCATCAACCGCCCATTCGTACGATATCTCCTGGTCGCGTTTATCGAAATGAAGCGATATCCGCTAGATCACATTGTTTCTTTCACCAGATTGAAGGACTCTATATAGACAAGGATGTAAGTTTTGCGGATTTAAAGCAGACTTTGGCCCATTTTACAACAGAACTTTTTGGGACCTCCAAGATTCGCTTAAGACCCTCTTATTTTCCTTTTACCGAGCCAAGTGCCGAAGTGGATGTCTATTGGGGTTTAGAAACGGAGACGGATTATAAAATGACCAAAGGAACTGGGTGGTTAGAGATTATGGGCTGCGGAATGGTCGACCCTAATGTTCTGAAGAATTGTGACATTGATCCTGAAATCTATTCTGGATTTGCATTTGGGATGGGAATTGACCGGATCGCCTTATTGCTTCATCAAATCCCTGACATTAGATTGCTGAGCGAGAATGATTTACGCTTTTTGGAACAATTCAAAAGCAGTTTTTAATCAATTGAGCTTTTCGGTTAAAGCCGCAAAAACCTTTTTAGGCGATTTTCCTTCGTACAGCACTTGATAAACTGCGTTGATAATCGGTGTCTTTGCTTGCTTTTTGCCTTTTTCTGAGTTTAACGTATACGCACTTTTTGTCGCGTAGTAGCCTTCCGCGACCATTTTCATTTCCATCATGGCACTTTTTACGGTGTACCCTTTACCGATCATGGTTCCAAACATTCTGTTTCGGCTAAAAACAGAATAGCCCGTGACAAGTAAGTCGCCCAAGTAGGCCGATCCGTTAATGTTGCGTTTCATGCGGTGAACACTTTTCACATAGCGCTTCATTTCTCGAATGGCGTTACTCATTAAAACACTTTGGAAGTTGTCGCCATAACCCAATCCATGAGCAATTCCAGCGGCCAGAGCATAGATGTTTTTAAGCACGGCGGCATATTCCGTGCCCATAATGTCATCGCTTACAGAACACTTAATATAACTGCTGCTCAAGGCCTTAGCTATTAATTCGGCGTTTGGTTTATGGGCACAGGCGATGGTAAGATAGGACAATCGTTCAAGAGCCACCTCTTCCGCATGGCAAGGGCCCGTAATAACTCCAATCGACGCTAAGGGCAGATGATAATGCTCTATGAGGTGGGCGCCTACAATCAAACTACTTTCTGGAACAATACCTTTTATGGCTGAGAAAACAAGCTTATTGTTTAATGGAATGGTCAGATGCTCGAGTTCACTATTCAAAAAAGCAGAGGGAATAGCCAGAATAACCACTTTGGCCTGTGTAACGATTTCATTAATGTCATCACTTAACCAAAGTTGATCTATATCAAAGGTGACTGAGCTGAGGTAATTTGGATTGTGCTCTTCTTGACGGATATGCTCAATCGCGCGCGGATTACGCATATACCATCCGACTTGACCTTGGGTTTCGCAGAGCATTTTAACAATGGCTGTGGCCCAGCTTCCGCCGCCAATGACCCCATAGTCAAAAGAAATTGGTTGTTTGGGTTGCTTCATGCGACTAATTTAATGAATCCTGAAAACCAAAACAGGTTTTGTGCCCCAAAATAAACTTTAACAATAGATTATGATTCTGTCGACAATTTGTAAAAAGACGGCCCGTTATTAAAATAGATGTTTGGTTCTCGAAGATTTCGGGGGCCGCAAAAAAAGTAATTTTTTTGGTTGGTTATTTAGTTAGCAGTACCGCTGGGCCATTTTAAAGGCTCGGCGGTTTTTTTTTGTAGAAGTTCATTTCATCGATATAGCGCCAAACCTTTTCAGGCAGCATTGGCCGGATATCCAATCCGCGCTCGATACTCTTGCGAATAAAGGTAGAGGAAAGTTCAAAAATAGGAGCCTTGACGTGGGTAATATTGCCTGTGTTTTTTGCCTTAGAAGGGCTGTTTTCAAGATGGGATATCCTGGGATACACCAAAATAGGAATATGCTCAAGCAGCCACTCATAATTTTTCCACTTGTCTAAATTTTGTAAGTTATCCTCCCCCATAATCAAGGCAAAACTATGTTCTGGATTTTGTTCTTGTAATACGGCCAAGGTGTTTACGGTATAATTAGGCTGAGGCAAATCAAATTCTACACGTGATGTTTTCAGTTGAGGATAGTCTTCCAGGGCAATGTCAACTAGCGCTGCTCGATGATAATCGGCCAATAGACTTTGTTTGATTTTTAAAGGATTACGGGGAGTGACCACAAGCCAAACTTCATCCAGTTTGCTGTATTGGGCAAAATAATGGGCAATGTTTAAATGCCCAATGTGTATGGGATTGAAAGTCCCAAAATAAAGTCCGATGGTTTTGCCCTGCCCCATGAGCTTATTGAATATGGTTTAAAATTAAATCTTGAGCTTGATTGATGGCTAGAGCCAGTTCATCATTGACCAAGACATGGTCAAAGGAAGGAGCAAAAGCCAATTCTTCATGGGCCTTATCAAGCCGCAATTTTATTTTTTCATCAGTTTCGGTGCCCCGCCCGGTGAGTCGCTCGGCCAGTACGGCTAAACTTGGGGGTTGGACAAATATGGCCAAGACCTCTGAGTTAAAGTTCTTTTTTATGGACATGCCGCCTTTGACATCAATGTCAAAAATAACGTTTTTTCCGTGGTCCCGTAAACGATCAACCTCAGCTTTTAGAGTTCCGTAATATTGGCCGGGATAAACTTCTTCCCATTCAAGAAATTCATTATTCTGAATAGCGTTCTCGAATTCCTTAGGACTTAAAAAATAGTAGTCTTTGCCATGAATTTCCTGGCCACGTTTTGCGCGAGAAGTCGCGGAAATACTGAAGGCTAAATTGAGCTCTGGCTTTTGCAAAAGGGCTCGAACAATAGTGGTTTTTCCACTTCCTGATGGAGCAGAAAATACAATGAGTTTGCCGCGGCTAGGCATTATAATACGTTTAATCCTTGTTCTTTAATCTTTTCTAGCTCGTCTTTCATCTGCACCACTAATTGTTGCAGATCGGAATCATTGGCTTTGGAGCCAATGGTGTTTATTTCTCGGCCGATTTCTTGAGTGATAAATCCGAGCTTTTTCCCATTAGATTCATCGGATTCCATGGTGCTCTCGAAATAGTCCAAATGATTATTCAAACGCACGGTCTCTTCTGTGATGTCGTATTTTTCCAAATAGTAAACCAATTCTTGCTCAAATCTATTTTGATCTACGGATTGCTCTAGTTCTTGGATTGCTTTAAGCAGGCGAGTACGAACCTGAGGGATTCTGTTTTTATCTTGTATTTTGACTTTTTCCAGAAGTTCTCTAATAAGGTTAATCCGGGAGCGGAAATCTTGCGCTAATACCGCCCCCTCTGTTGCGCGAAATTCTTCCAAAGCCAATATCGCCTCATCTAAACCTGTCATTAAAGCCTCAGCCGTCTCTTCATCGATGCTTTCGCGTTCTGTTTGTATGCTTTCTGGCAGGCGCAAAGCCATCTGTAGGCGCTCAATTTCAGGACCGTCTGCCAGAGTTTTTAATTGAGCCATATAGGCTTGAATTACAGGAGTGTTTAATTGGGCTGAGCGTTCACCGCCTGTGGATTCCATATAGACGGATAAATCAATTTTACCACGCTTTAAAGCTTTGGCTAATCGATCTCGCATAACGAGTTCTTTTTCGCGCAGTGCACTTGGGATGCGCGCATTAAGATCCAAACCCTTACTGTTGAGCGATTTGATTTCTATTGTTATTTTTTTGCCCGGAAGCGTGAGTACACTTTTACCGAACCCAGTCATTGAATAAATCATATCTAGCCATCATTGCCTGACAAAGGTAAGGAATCTAGTCTTTGGGGGTTGGATTTTTTGGCTGTCCCTTTTTATCATAATGCTTGTCTAGATAGCGCTCAGTTCCGACAACAATAAATAATAAAAGTGCCGTATGCGTAATCACCGTTGCCAAAAGCAATTGTTCAGGCCAGATAAAATAAAAAAATAGCGGCAAAAACATACTCCATATTCCAAGTTGAACTCCAAGCTTCATCGAATAGTCGTTTGCATCCCGCCACACAAGGTCGTTTGCCATGGAACGCGTGGTTCTGTAGCCATATAGGTGGTTGATTTTTTTGGGAGGAAAAGCCCGAAAAATCAAAAATAGCAACAACATAAATCCGCAATATCCCAGGGCTAGATATAATTCATTTTCAATATTCATATCGTCCGAATCGTGTTGAACCCGTGGCCATAAGGCCACCTGATTAATCCAGGGACATTTAGTCCACTAAGTGTTTGATTTTCACATTGCGATAAGCCACTTGGTCCCCGTGGTCTTGTAGCCCAATATGACCCTTTGGTGATTTTCCAAAAACAGGCCAGTCGGCGAATTTGGACTGCGCGACCATTTCGTCCCATTCAGGGCCGTCTGGAGTAAATTCAACGATTTGATGCCCGTTCATAAACACCAAACCTTTATTAATTCTGTGATCTACCCGAAGGACACAATGATTCCATGAACCTGCCGGGTTAGTGTGATCTGCTGTGGGCGCAATCATATCGTATAAGGCTCCGGCTGTATGGGTGCCTTCACCGACAAAGGCATCTGGGTGCTTGGCATTGTCTAAAACTTGAATTTCAGGACCGGATTGATAGGCTTCTGGATAGGCCGGATCTTCCATTACGCCCCAAAAAATACCACTATTACCTCCGGATGCGATATTCCATTCTAGGGACAATTCAAAATTGTAAAACATATCCTTAGTAATGATATTCTGGCCTCCTTGGCCACCCGGGGTAAAGACCATGGCACTGTCCACAATGCTCCAGGCCTCTGGCATAAGGTCAGAGCCATAGCCGCGCCATTGCTCGAAATTAGTTCCATCAAAAAGGGTGATCCACTCATTTTGAGCAGCCTCTTGCTCGATAGGGGTTTCTTTTGTCATCGATGATTTATTGTTGTTTTGGCAGGAAGCGGTTAACGCCAAGATTAATGAGAGCGATAATAAGTTTTTCATAATGAAGATTTAGTTGAATCAGTTTAAAGGGCGTACCCAAATATTCCGGTAGGACACACCACTGTGGTCGTTGTGGTCTTGTAATTTTATTGGACCGGGCCCATGTGCATTGACTTTTGGCCAGCCAATATACTCGGTAGTTCCTTGAAGACTAAAGTTATCTTGAATTAAAATACCGTTATGCAAGACGGTGATTTTAGGGGCGATAACCATGGCGCCCTCCGCGTCAAATTCTGGAGCGTGATAGATGATGTCGTAAGTGTTCCAGGAACCTGTAGGGACCGAAGCCATAACCAGCGGGGGAGATTGCTTGTATAAGGAGCCTACCATTCCATTGACGTAGGTTGGATTGTCATTATTGTCGAGAACTTGAACCTCGTATCGGTTTTGAAGATATACTCCGCTATTGCTTTTGGCTTGTCCGCTAGCGATATTTTCGGGGCTACTGCGCCATTCAACATGCAATTGAACACTGCCAAAATTATCTTTGGTTTGTATATCTCCTGTGCCATTGGCTACAGTCATGCTGCTGTCGGGATTAATGATCCATTTTGCTGCAGTACTGTCTGTTGCAGAGATCCATTGATCTAAATTGCTGCCGTCAAACAAAACGATGGCGTCACTGGGCGCACCATTTTGCCCAAACGGGTCCACCTTATCGGGTACTGGGGTCCAAACTTCGGTTTCTACTGGATCTGTAGGTTCTTGATCCTGAGTCGTTTCTGGGATTGTTTGCGGCTCAGGCCCTTCGCCGCAGGCTGTGGCCAAGGCGACAAGACCGATGATTGCGAAATTTAATTTGGTCATTTTGGTCGTGTTTAGTGTTATTTATTTTTTACTTCGGGCGATCAACACATGGATCGGATTGTTGTATTAAAAACTTCAGAACGGCCACCAAAGTTTATGGCCGCCAAGACTTTATATTACAGCCCCAAAATATTTTTAAGTCGCTGCTGATCAATTTCTGCCCCGGCAAAATCGTCGAATCGTTTAGTCGTGACTTCAATAATACGGTCTTGAATGAATTTTGCCCCCTCTCTTGCCCCTTGCTCCGGGCTTTTGATCACACACTCCCATTCCATAACCGCCCAAACATCACAGCCGTATTCGGTGAGTTTACTAAACACCGATTTATAATCAATTTGTCCATCGCCTAATGATCGGTATCGACCCGCACGATCTTTCCAATCGCCATAGCCCCCAAAAGCACCGCGTTTGCCGTCTGGGTTGAACTCACTGTCCTTAACGTGAAAAGCTTTAATGAATTCATGATAGTGATCTATGTAGGCCAAATAGTCCAGTTGTTGGAGGATGAAATGACTGGGATCGTAAAGGATATTGACCGCTTTATGATTTCCTGTTGCTTCTAAAAAGCGTTCAAAAGTAACGCCGTCATGCAGGTCTTCTCCGGGATGAATTTCATAACAAACGGCCACACCATTGTCTTCAAATGCGTTCAAAAGGGGCAACCAACGTTTGGCCAACTCCGCAAACCCCATTTCGACCAAGCCATCAGGGCGTTGTGGCCAAGGGTGCCAAGTGTGCCATAGCAAAGCTCCGCTAAAAGTAGCATGGGCCTTGAGGCCCAAATGTCCGCTGGCTTTTGCTGCACTCATGAGCTGGGCCCGTGCCCACTCAGTTCGCTTTTTGGGATTGTTTTTACAATCGTCCGGAGCAAAGTTGTCAAACATGAGGTCATAAGCCGGATGCACTGCGACAAGCTGCCCTTGAAGGTGGGTCGAAAGTTCAGTGATCTCCAGTCCATAGGAGCGGATTTTACCCTGCAATTCATCACAGTAATCTTTGCTTTGACCCGCAAGGGTCAAGTCGATGAGTCTGGATTCCCAGGTGGGAATTTGAATGCCTTTATAGCCCAAATCTGCCGCCCATTGGCAAAGCCCATCAAGGCTATTAAAGGGCGCTTTATCATCCATAAACTGGGCTAAAAATACGGCAGGTCCTTTGATCGTTTTCATGGGTTTAATTTAAAGCGTTTACTCTATCTAAAGTGTTTTCCAAACATTTCCTTCAGCGTGCGACGCGACAGCGGTTTCAATAAATTTCATGCCGCGCACGCCATCCTCCATTGAGGGAAATTCCCCCGGAGTAAAGGACTCGCCTCGAACTGCCTTGGCCATGCCTCGGTAAATATTGCCCATGGCGTCAAAAATTCCTTCAGGGTGTCCTGGGGGCAATTTGGTGCCCTCCAAAGAAAAGTCACTGTTATAACTGTGTCCTGGTTTGAGGATTTGAGCGGGTTGCCCATCTTTAAGCAGGGTCAAATAGTTTGGATTTTCTTGTTCCCATTTTAAGGCCCCTTCACGGCCATAAATGGCCAAACTAAAATTGTTTTCCTCTGCCGTAGCGATTTGACTCGCCCGCAAAACTCCTTTTATATGTTTGCCCAGGCGCAATAAAACCGTGCCATCGATATCCATCTGATTGTCATCGTATACATGGCCCAGGTCGGCTAAAATCGATTCTATCTTTTGTCCGGTGACGTATTCAAGCATTTGGTAAGCATGTACCCCAATATCGCCCATACAGCAACTGATCCCTGATTTTGAGGGGTCGAGACGCCAGGTCGAAGAACGCTGCTTTGGATCGTGAATGATTGGGTTGATCCAACCTTGGTAATACTGGGCATCAACTTTTTGAATTGCGCCAATAGCTCCGTCTTTGATCATGGCTTTCATTTGTCGGATCATCGGATAGCCTGTATAGGTATGGGTTAGGGCGAATAAGACCCCCTTATCTTTTTGAATTTTTTCTAAGACTAAAGCTTCCTGATGGGTCATGGTCATGGGTTTTTCACAGATCACGTGAAACCCGTTTTCCATAAGCTTTTTAGCCATAGGAAAATGCAGGAAATTCGGGGTAAGTACTGAAAAAACTTGAATTCGTTCCTCTTGAGGCAAGGCGAGCTCGGCCTCGACCATGGCGTCAAAATCAGGGTAAATGCGGCCTAGTGGGATTCCGATCTCTTGGGCAAAGGCCTTATTTTGGTCAAAATCTGGATTAAACACAGCTCCAGTAAGCGCGTAAGCATCATACATAGAAGCAGCTACACGATGCAGCACCCCGATTAATGAATCACCGCCTCCTCCTAAGACCCCCCATTTAATTTTTCGACTCATAATAATTCTTTTATTAGCAATTTTTTAAAGGTGATTATTCCTTGTATTCAATAGTCTCATTTTTGAAAAGTAGGGCGAAAAGCACAAAACCCAATATAGCGAACAAGGCCGGGATTTGCCAAATGGATGACCAGTCGTGTCCCTCTGGAACTACATTTGAATCAGTAATCAGTCCGGCGATATAAAACCCACCGAGCATCCCTACCCCATATGTGGCCAAAGTAATTAATCCTTGTGCGGCACTCTTGACTTTTTCTCCGGCTTTACTGTCGGTGTAGATCTGTCCAGATACAAAGAAGAAATCATAACAAATTCCGTGTAAGGCGATGCCAATCAGGAGCATAAAGACCCCTTCTCCGGCATCGCCATAGGCAAACAATAAATAGCGAACCGTCCAGGCCAACATCCCCACGAGTATGGTCATTTTAAAGCCAAACTTTTTGAAGAAAAAGGGCAAAAGCAGCATGAACATAACCTCAGAGATTTGTCCAATGGTCATTTTGCCTGTAGCATTTTCTACACCGATTTCAGAAAGGAATTGGTTGGCGTGTTGATAATAAAAGGCCAAGGGCACACAAATCAGTACTGAAGAAAGAAAAAACACCAGGAAGTTTCGGTCTTTGAGGAGCTTCAAGGCTTCGAGTCCTAAAATATCACGTACTGTAATTTTTGAACCGTCGTCTGCTTTTGGCGGGGTTTTGGGCAGGGTGAAACTAAAGACTCCTAAAATTGCTGAGGCAATGGCGACCATTAAAAATGTGTTTTGCAGCAGCCCTTTGTCTCCCGCTACTTCTGGATTGGGATCCCAGTGAAAGAGATAGCTTATGGCCAGTC
>CALJFV010000079.1 GCA_938074515.1 uncultured Flavobacteriaceae bacterium | reverse complement strand
TCCGGCAATTAACCAGCTTAAAGTCGCCATGAATGAGCCTATTGCCGTGAATTCAGGAGATGTCTTAAGTTTTAGCCAAAGAAACTGGGGTGTGCGTTCTTACCTTGGGGTTCTGGGCGGGGTCCAAAGCCCAAAAATTATGGACAGTAGAAGTCAGTACCAGACCATTACCCCTGAGTTCAAATTATCCAAAGGAACTTTGATCCCTATTCCACTCATCAATAATAAAGACCTCTCCATACTAAAACCCCATCGCTCAGAAATTAACAAAGATGCTCTAATAAAAGCCATGGACCTAAGCAGAGCTAACCCAAGTGATATCAGCCCTATAATGGGCCCAAAAGTATTTAAGACAAATCAACCACTTGAGCTCGAGGTCCTAATTGGTCCGGAATACCGCAGGCTACAAGAGCAAGAAAAAAATAAATTACTCGGCACCCTTACTGTTGGGCGCAATGACCGAATGGGTTATTTGGTTCAAGAAAAGGTTAACAATGAGCTGCAGCCCATTCACACATCGGCGGCATTGCCCGGAACGGTGCAACTCACCCCAGGGGGGCAGATTATCATCTTAATGAACGACGGTCAAACCACCGGAGGCTATCCAAGAATTTTTCAACTCACCGAACAGGCCAAAGCACTTTTAAGTCAATGCGCACAAGGGCAAAAAATCAAGTTCAAAATAGCTTGATAAAGTGTGTTTGATGTCTAGCTAAATGCCAATTACATTTAACTTTTTGTGTTTATAAATACTTCTGCACCCCACTAGCAAAATCCTCGTGCTGCTGTTCAGACCAGTGCAAACCGTCGTGAAATTTCATGTCCATAATCGTCTCTGTGGCCAAATACTCGGCGCCATGGTTTTGAGCCACTTCAGGAAGTAATTCTAAAAGTGATCGCCATTTTGCATGAGTATTTTGAAACCATTCTGGCAGCTGATGGCAAGTTTCATCCGGGCCAGTGGGCGCCGCCAAAATCAGTTTAGGCCGTTGATCGACAAGCAGTGGATGGTCCTCAATAAGGGCACACAAATCAGATAAATCAGCTGCAATATTTTGGGCAGTTCTTTGAAAATGGGTTTTCAAATCATTGGTGCCGATCATGAGGATGACAAAGGATAAAGGCCTATGACTTTCTAAAAGTACAGACAATATATCTTTAGCGCTTCGCATTAGGCGCTCTTGCTCATTAATGCAAGTGGTACGACCGTTAAGACCCTCTTCAATAATATGATAATTAGAACCTAAGGAGGTCTGCAATCGACCTGTCCAGCGGAGCTCAAATGGATAACGCGATCCGTCTTTGGGGTGGTACCCCCAAGTGTTTGAATCCCCAAAACACAAAATTGATTTTTTCATAGATCATTCTAGATTATCAAATTCTTTGGACTTTTACCTACTTGCGAAAAATGGGTCGTTTAATCTACATTTTTGGTGAGGTTTGGCTCAGAGGATATAATCGGTCGTCACAAAATTACTTTGTCGTTCACGCAACATATCGTTAATAATCCCCTTATTCAGAGGATTATCTTTGGCCGCCAAAAATGTTCGGATTGAAAAGGCGCGTAGAGCGTCATGGACACTCAAAGTACTCACCGCTGAATCTTTTCGCCCAGTAAACGGATACACATCTGGCCCGCGCTGACAGGCACTGTTAAGATTAACGCGACAAACCAAATTAACCAGAATATCAATGAGTGGCGCCAACTCCTCTGAGTTGGTCCCAAATACACTGACTTGTTGCCCGTAATTACTCTCTGCCATATCATCTAAAGGCAGGTGTATGTCCTCAAAATCTCTCACAGGTATCACCGGTCCGAACTGCTCTTCATGGTAAATCTTCATCTCTTTGGTTACAGGGTAAAGAACCGCCGGAAATATAAAATTACTGCTAGGCTCACCGCCTCGTTTATTGATGATTTTAGCGCCCTTTTCTAAGGCGTCATCGATTAGCGATTGAATATAATTGGGTTTGTGAGGTTCAGGTAGGGGCGTGAGCAAAGTATTGTCCCAGGGCATCCCAAGCTGCAAGCCATCGACGGCTTCAGTGAACGCCGCTAAGAACTGATCCCTTATTTTTTTATGGACATAGAGTATTTTCAAAGCCGTACAACGCTGGCCGTTAAAAGACAAGGTCCCGGCAATACACTCGGAAACCGCATTATTTAAATCCGCACTGGGCAAGATAATTCCTGGGTTTTTAGCCTCAAGCCCTAAAACCAAACGAAGTCTGTTTTTATTTGGATGTAAATCTTGCAAAGCAATGGCTGAGGAACTGTGACCAATCAATGCCAGCACATCGATATGACCCGACTTCATGATTGGCGAAGCAACCTCTCTACCCCTTCCAAAAAGTACATTAACCACACCCTTAGGAAAACTCGTGGCAAAGGCCTCAAGTAAGGGGCCTATTAGGAGAACACCGAGTTTTGCCGGTTTAAAAATTGTCGTATTCCCCATAATTATAGCGGGAATTAGTAGCGAAAAGGTCTCGTTTAACGGATAATTATAGGGCCCCAAACACAAGACAATTCCAAGAGGTCCACGCCGAATATGAGCGCGAACACCCCCAACGTTTGTGAATTTAGCGCCTTCTCTATCGACCTCCTTGTAAGCCTCAATAGTGTCGTATATATATTCTACCGTTCGGTCAAATTCCTTTTGAGAATCGGCTAGATTCTTGCCGATTTCCCACATGAGTAACTTGACAATCTCATCGCGCTTGGAAACCATTTTTGCGGTAAAATCTTCCATACATTTTATACGGTCCTTGACGCGCATCCTTGGCCATTCTCCTTTACCGCGATCGTAAGCCTTAACTGAAGAAGCTATTGCCTCTAATGCCGACTGTTGGTCCATGGCACTTACATGACCGAGTAAAGTCGGCCCTTTAACTCCTTCATCATTTATGGTCTCAATGGTGGAAAAAACCTCAGTGGTTGGTCCATACCACGTTTTTAGTTCGCCATCACAGACGTATTGATTTAAGGTGAATGGAGTCACTTTGTACTGCTCAGGAATGTCAACGTTAATTTTATTCATATTTTGATAGTTTGGCCATAGAATGCCTGGTTAATTTAATTTGAGAATACAATGATTCCCGAGAAATTGACCCTAATTTTTATTGGAAAGATTCGTAAAAAGTACAAAAAAT
>CALJFV010000078.1 GCA_938074515.1 uncultured Flavobacteriaceae bacterium | reverse complement strand
AGTTATGTCACCCCAGGTCGTTATCCTGAAATCCCCCGAAGCACACTTTTAGAGAACAACACTGGTCAATTCACGGATCAATCCAAAAATTGGTTTTCTGAAAATTCCGCTATTGGGATGATTAATGATGCCTTATTTACTGATTTAAACAATGATAATGTCCCCGAATTAATATTATCAGGCGAATGGATGCCCATTACAATTTTAGGCCTCGAAAATGGAAAGTGGCGTAATCAAACAGCTTCCTATGGCCTTGACACAAACATTGGTTGGTGGCACTCTGTGTCAGCCATGGATATTAATAGTGATGGTTTTCAAGACCTGATCGCGGGTAATTTAGGATTAAATTCCATTTTTAAGGCCTCAGAAAAAGAACCTACGACGCTCTATTACAAGGATTTTGACAACAATAGCAGTATGGACCCTATTCTTTGTACCTATGTCGAGGGGGAAAGCTATCCGATTTTAAACAGAGATCGATTATTAAATCATATGGTCTTTTTGAAAAAGCGTTTTACGCGATATGCCCCCTTTGCCCGGGCCAAAATCGAAGATATATTTACCGAGGCTGAATTAAAAAATGTGGGCTACCTCGAGGCCAACAATTTCGAGCACACCGTGTTTATCAATAATGGAAATGGTGGATTTGAGGCTCAATCTTTACCTTTTGAAACCCAATGGTCGGTATTAAATACCGCTATTTCATGGGATGCCGACGGGGATGGTTCATCTGAAATAATTGTGGGCGGCAATTATTATGGTACAGATGCAGAGTTCAGTCGCTATGACGCCTCCATTGGGACAGTACTTAAGTGGAATGGCAGTAATTTTGATGTTATTCCGATAGAGGATACTGGGCTGATGTTAGATGGTAATCTAAGGCATTTAAAACCTATCTCAATCAATGGAAAACAAAAACTCCTCGTTATAAGAAATAACGAAGAGTTTAGTTTATTCGGTAACGAGTAAGTATTAACAGAACTCGTCGTAAGCGCTCTTTAGGTTCGCCGCGATCATGTCTGCACTTCGGCCTTCAATGTGGTGGCGCTCCAGCATGTGTACTAACTCTCCGTCTTTAAACAAAGCCATAGAGGGTGATGATGGAGGAAAGGGCACCATAGCGGCACGGGCTGCATCTACTGCCTCAAAGTCTACACCGGCAAAAACCGTGGTGAGATGATTTGGTTTTTTATCATTCATCAAGGACATTTTAGCTCCTGGACGCGCGTTGGCCGCAGCACAACCACATACTGAATTTACCACCACTAAAACAGTGCCTTCTTGATTAATGGCCTGATTTACTTCTTCGGCCGTGAATAACTCTTGAAATCCGTAAAGACTTAGGTCTTCACGCATTGGTTTTACGATTTCAGCTGGATACATATTTAGGATTTTTTCAGTGTGACAATTTTGCCTCAAAGATAGTCAATAATTCGCTCTTAGGCCACAGGAGTAGCGGCCCGTTTTTTAGGCCTAACGCCTCAAAGAATCCCAAGGGCAACACACAGATGATTTAGCGCGAAATCCCTATCTTTAGGCCCTTATTAAACACCCAACAAAACACTATGCTCCGCTGGTTTTTAGGTATTTTAGGCATGATTTACTTCCGATGGCCGGGAGCCATTTTAGGGTTTATCATCGGCAATATCATTGACAATATGAATGCCGGTAAATTTTATCCTGGACGTGGGACTGCTTTTGGCAGTCGCCCGCGACAAAACATTCCTGAAGAATTTGAACTTAAGCTTTTGGCATTGGCTTCGGTGGTGATCAAAGCAGACGGCAAAGTCGAACAAAGCGAACTCGATTACGTGCGGCGATATTTCATTCAAGCCTACGGCCAAGAACGGGCAAACACTACCTTTCGCTTATTTAACGAACAAATCAAAAAATCAGGCGTTTCTGGCGTAAATATAGCGCAAGAACTCAAAGCTTACCTACGCTATGAATCGCGCCTTCAAGTGATTCACTTTCTCTTTAGTGTGGCTAATGCTGACGGGGTCGTCTCTGAATCTGAAGTACAGCAACTCGAGTCGATCGCGCGGGCTTTTGAAATAAATATGAATGACTTCGGCAGTATTAAAGCCATGTTCTTTGATCGGCCCGATCGCGCTTATGAAATTCTTGAAATCCCCAAGACGGCCTCCGAGGCAGAAATCAAAAAGGCCTACCGCACTATGGTTAAAAAATATCATCCAGACAAACTACAAGACATGGATGAGACCTACCGCAAGGGCGCCGAGGAAAAATTCCGCGCCGTACGTGAGGCTTATGAACGCATCCAAAAAGAGCGTGGATTTTAATAAAATTCCCTTTTTTCCATATATAAGTCATTTTTTCCATTTTTCAGTAAATTTCACCATTTTTAAAGGCAATATTTAAATATTTTGTCCATTTTAATTAAAAATTTCAGGCTTTAACAGATTAAAAAAAGACAAAATTATCAGAATTTAATACAAGTGGGCATTTTTAAATTCAACTATTTTTAGTCTAGTCTAAAAATTTATTTATATTTGTCTTATATGACGCGTGCCGAGGAAAATTATTTAAAAGCCTTGTACCATCTATCAGATCACAATGATGCTATGGTCAGCACTACGGAACTTGCCGATCGACTTGAGACCAAGCCCTCATCGGCCACGGACATGCTCCAAAAACTTCATGAAAAATCTCTGGTAGCCTACACCAAATACAAAGGCGCTAAGCTCAGTAGCGAAGGACGTAAAAAGGCCAGTCAAATTGTGCGTAAGCACCGACTTTGGGAAGTCTTTCTTGTGGATAAACTGAATTTTGGTTGGGAAGAGGTCCACGAGATTGCAGAGCAGCTCGAACACATCAAAAGCCCGGAGCTGGTCGAACGCTTGGATGAATTTTTGGGATGCCCTACGACGGACCCTCATGGAGACCCTATTCCAGACCAAAAGGGCCATGTAGTGACCATCTCTAAATCCTTACTGGCCGATCAGCCTGTAGAGAGCAGCACTATACTTATGGGAATCAAAGATTCAGACGCCGATTTTTTGACCTATTTAAGTCAAAAAGGCATTAAATTAGGAAGTTGTATCACCGTGCTTGAAAAAGAACCCTTTGACCAATCCATGACCATCGAGATTGATGGACAAACTCTCTTTATTTCTAAAACCCTTTCAACCAATATCTATGTACAAACCCTTTAAAATCAGTTGGGCCGCCGCCCTAATGGCCTTTAGTTTTTGGCAAGCCCAAGCACAACAAAACACTGGTGGGGTTAGCCCTGCACAAAGCGAGGACCACAGCATCATCACCGACCGTCCAGACGCCACTGAATCCCCAAATACTGTGGAGCCCGGCTACATACAAATCGAGACGGGGGGCTACTACACCAGTTATGAAGTCTCAGGGGTAAAGACAGAGTCATATGGTTACAACACCACTTTGGCCCGTATCGGTCTGCTCGAAAACATGGAGCTTCGTCTTGGGGTAAACTACGAAAACAATCGGGTTACTACTACCATGGGGGAAGCTTCGGTCAAAAACGATTTCAAAAGTTTCACGCCCATGCTTGCCGGAATCAAGATTAATCTCTTTGAAGGTCAAAGCTTTGGCGGTTGGCCCGGCAAAACAGACTTTGGGTTTTTGGGTCATTTATATTTGCCATTTACCGCCACCAGCCCCTCAGAGGATATGAGCTCGGGCGGGGCTGAGGGGGTGCCGCAAACCACGGGGGCAGATTTTCGTTTCTCTGTGGGTCACAAA
>CALJFV010000077.1 GCA_938074515.1 uncultured Flavobacteriaceae bacterium | reverse complement strand
CCAGTATAATTCGACTAAAATAAGCTATAGCGCAGCAATTTAATGAGCAGATTGACTTATTGGTTGATTTGGTAGCGGAGGAGGGACTTGAACCCCCGACACGCGGATTATGATTCCGCTGCTCTAACCACCTGAGCTACTGAAATTAAAGCTTAAAATATCATCTCTTAAATCTCGGTCACACCTCTGTCACACAGAGGGTAAAAAAGTGGCTTCAATTAGAAAAAGAAATCGCCTTTGGCAGGCACAAGTACGTAGCCGTAAAATCGGTTCGATATCTAAGTCATTTCACAAAAGAGCAGATGCAGTTGCTTGGGCCAAAACCCAAGAAGCATTGATGCAAACTGGTCAATGGCAACCACGCGATCAACAAAACTCTACTATTGAAGACATGATGAAGACATATCTTGCTAAGGTAACCCCCACAAAGAAAGGAGCTAAACCTGAGGCTCGTAGATTAAACCGCCTTCTCAGGGAAAAGAAATTAATGAACATAAGTTTAGATGCAGCAAAGCCGCATCACTTTGCCACTTTCAGAGATGCAAGGTTAAGTGATGGTGTGCGGGCATGCCAATATGATTTGGTTCTATTACGCGCTGCATGGAACACAGCACGCGTTGAATGGGGATGGAGCCTTGGAGATAATCCCCTGCAATTAATTCGTTTTCCCCAAAATAACCCACCCAGGGAAAGAAGATTAAAATATGGAGAATACGAACGGTTAATCGAAGCAAGCAAAAAAAGTAAAGTTTGGTATCTGGTTCCAATAATAAATTTCGCGATTGAAACATGTATGCGCCGCGGCGAAATCTTGAGCCTCAGATGGGATAATGTAGATTTTGTGAGAAGAAAGGTGCTGCTTCCAGATACTAAGAACGGAAGACCACGGTGGGTCCCGCTCAATGATAATGCTTTGGAGGTTTTAAAAAACTTGGAACAAACGAACAAACTTGTATTTCCAATTACAGACGTTGCATTCAGGCAGGCATGGGACAGACTACGCAGGCGTTCCGCAATAGTGGACCTTACTTTTCACGATTTGCGCCACGAGGGTATCAGTCGAAAATTTGAGTCGGGTATGAGCATACCACAAGTAATGGCAATAAGCGGACATCGAACTGCAAGCCAACTATTCAGATATGTTCAGTTAGAATAAACTTAACAAAACAAATTAATATATATGAGTTCTACTGGTTGCCTTACGATTGATTGATTGGGTTATTATAATGATATGCACCAGCAACAAAACCAACACTCGTTCCGCCAAGGCAAAATGGTCCAATGATCTCAAAAATGAAATTATAAAAATCTGCTGTGACCGTTGTAATCGAAAAAACTAAGGCAAGAGCTCCCAAAACGAATAATGGAATAAGGTATCCTGAAAATAAAAACCCAAAGACTATAATAATACCCCCTCTAAAACTCATTTCTGAAATCTCTTTGGGCTTTAATAATCCGACTACTACAAAATACATTGAAACTGCTGTTAAGGCTCCACCTTCGAATGTTTGCTTCATTTCATCACGCATGTACAAGTAATCAGGGAAGAGAAAATTGTTTAAGACAAAAAGTAAAACAGCTGAACACAATAACCCAATTAGGGAGCCATAAATTAAATTCTTGGCCAGTCGAAACTCGCTTTTCGAACTAACGGTTTCTCCCACCTTGTAAACATTTCCATCAACCTGCGTTTCTTGCTGTTTCGCAGTATCTTCCGAGGAAAGATTGCGCGGCCGCATCGCTTGTTTTGATGAGAGTGGTTCCGCAAACAATGGCTTCTTGCATCTGGCACAAACAGGTTTTCCCATTCTATTGGGGTCACCTTCTGTAGGAAGTGCGTTTTTTGTACCACATTCTGGACAAACACGGATCATGTGTTTCATGATTAAATACATTAAAAATATAATCAAACACTAAATATACCCCAAGAATCTTTGGTTTTAGTTGTTTACAAACAATAAGTGTTCAACAACTAAATCAATAAAAACAGAGGTTTGCATTGAATATTGTTGAGTTCAGCGAAATACTATCCTAAAATTCAATGGTCAGTGGGGTAATACTGACTGCAACCAATAACGCGACGCCGCGCAGTTGGGGAAGTGCACAACCCAAACCCCATAATCTGTGTGCATAATCCTTTCATCAGGAGTGTGCGCCATGGAACTGGCCCTTAAATCTTATATCAATCGAACACAACTTGCTAAGGAGTTGGGTGTATCTGTAGCTACGATCAGAAATTGGACCCGAACCAAAGGCTTCCCTCAACCCGTCACAAGATCATCAAAAATTCCAATATACCGGATGGAAGACATTACCTCTTGGCTTGAAGAGGAGAAGCAAAAATGAGTTTTGGTAAAACCTACAATCGTATGGCAGATGGAAATGATTTTCTCCCAGATTACATTCAGAACGCGTGTGATTGGTCGATTATGCGTGGTTGGAAAGTGTTTCCTACAAGACCAGATGAAAAGCGACCTTGTATAAAAGACCCCTTTGGGCGTGCTACAAATGTTCGCGAGGAAATAATTGAGTTGTTTTCAGACTTCCCAGGAGCTGGCATCGGCATTCCCACAGGCCCGTCCAACGGTATTACGGTGGTTGATGTCGACATTAAAAACGGTGTTGACGGTTGGTTTAACCTTCGCGCCCTGGATCTTGAACTCCCTAAAACAGGATTGGTAATAACGCCATCTGGAGGGTTTCATCTATATTACGCAACAGGTACGCTTGAAATACCGTGTTCTGTCGGTGAAGTGGCTAGCGGGGTGGATATTCGGAGCGCAGGTGGCTACGCACAGGGCCCGGGCACCATCACAGCAAGCGGAAAATACCTTTGGAATACGGATTTCCTCTCGCCAATTGGCAAGCTTGCAAACATGCCCTCTGATTTGCTTAGGCATTGCATGGGGGCAAAATTAGAAGATCCATACACAACCAGTTGGCAGCGCTCTTCCGTGCGTGATGAACTTTTAGATCCTATCTTGGAAGGTCATCGTAATACGACACTGGCTTCCAGGATCGGCTACCTGATAAAAAAGTTGGATGGTGAACTAGCTTTACAAGCGGCGCATCATATCAACGAAACTTGCTGCAAACCGCCTCTAGGCTATAGGGAGCTCGAAGGGATTTTTCGATCGATCTCAAATCGGGACCGGCGTCATGGTTGAGAATATCGAAAAAACGATAAAAGATATAATGGGAGGGGCGCAAAATGCGCCCCAACCTCCTCGCAACCTAGTCCCCTACCTCATGACTGCAAATGAAATATTGAGGGCCGATATCCCCGAAAAACGGTTCTTGGTCTCGTCCTTCATGCCCACCTCAAGTTTTGGGATGGTTTACGCACCACGGGGTATTGGAAAATCATGGTTTGGGATGGGCCTAGCAAAATCTATAGCCATGGGTAGTGACACCTTTCTTGGATGGCAGATACACGAGGTTGGCGATGTATTGTTTGTGGATGGTGAAATGAGCTTAGTGGACCTCAAAGAGCGAACTAAGTTGTTATTCGGTACATCTGGTTCCTCGAAATTCCATCTCATGCCTTCCGAACAACTTTACCAACATGGGACTCCTATTTGCTTGGACATGCCACAAGAGCATGAAGCAATCTTACAACTGCTCAATTATATGCAACGGGAGAACAAACGGCCGAAACTTATCGTGCTGGACAATTTGAGTACATTAAGGCGTGGCGTAAACGAGAATGATAACTCAGAGACTGAGAAACTACTCAGTTTTATGGTGAAATTACGCCACATGGGGTACGCGGTTCTCGCTATTCATCATACCAACAAGGCGGGTGATCAACGTGGAGCTTCTATTTTGGAGGTGCCAATGGACTACATCATAAAGCTGTCTCATCCAGACAAAAGCGATGCAGCGTTCAAGCAAGGTGCCTGCTTCAATGTCGAGTTCACTAAGGTTCGTAATAAAGCTCCCAAAATCCGCGATTTCATGGTTGAACTAACTGAAACCGCTGATGGGAGCCTTGATTTCGCTATCAATACATCGTTAACAGAAGTTCCACACGAATACGCATTGCTTAGGGCAATCGCCGAATGTGATGTTAAACCTAGCGTCCGCATCTTGTCCAAAAGACTAGGCTTTTCTGCCGGAAAGATAAGTAAACTCATGGGCAAACTAAAAAGCTACGGCGTCTTTATAGGTGAGAGTTACATCCTTACAGATCGAGGCAAATGTATGCTCCACGAATGGTTTCCTCAAAGCTATCCAGAACCTGACAGCTTCACAGCGTATCAGAACGAAATGCCCTTTTAGCGTTCAACATGGCCGAACAAGGTGAACGCCTTCAATAAAGCCATTTAAAATCAGATATTTACGCGCGTTCATCTGTTGTTCACCACTCTATTGTTCATATGTTCAGTTCATCCCCCCGTAAGGGGGGTGAACGAATGAACAGCGCAGGAATGAATGGTTAATAAATAGTTCCGCCACCTAAATGAAAATAACCCCTATCAAAACTACTGGGCTAATACTTTAGGCCCGTGGACCAAGAAG
>CALJFV010000076.1 GCA_938074515.1 uncultured Flavobacteriaceae bacterium | reverse complement strand
TCTGATCGCCGATGAGGTGTACCGAGAATTTACTTACGATGGTGCACAGCATTATTCAATTATGCAAGAACCAGGGCTTGAAGAGCATGCAATTTTAATCGATTCTGTGTCAAAGCGTTACAGCATGTGTGGTGCACGCATTGGCTGTTTGGTTTCCAAAAATAAAACCTTAATCGCCACCACATTAAAATTTGCCCAGGCCAGACTGAGCCCTCCCACTTTTGCTCAAATCGCCAGTGAAGCAGCGCTTGAAACCCCTGAGTCCTATTTTGAGGAGGTCATCACAGAATATCAAGAACGTCGAGATACGCTTGTTACTGAGCTTAAAAAAATACCCGGAGTAATTATTGGTCAACCCAAAGGCGCCTTTTACTGTATTGCCCAATTACCTGTAAACAACAGTGATGACTTTGCACAATGGCTTTTAGAATCTTTTGATCTCAATGGAGAAACGGTTATGGTGGCTCCATCGGCAGGATTTTACTCCAGCCCGGGCATCGGACTCAATCAAGTGCGTATCGCCTATGTGCTAAATAAAGAGAGCCTCATCAAAGCAGTCGCTATAATTAAAGCCGCTCTCGAGGTTTATCCCAATCCCTAAGGATGCAACAAAACAAATCACTTAAAGCCTTCAATACTTTTGGCGTTGAAAGTCATGCAGAGTGGTTTGTCGAAGCCCGAACTGCTGATGACGTTTGGTCCTGTCTTGAGACCTTTCGAGACAAACCCATAATGGTGCTGGGTGGCGGCAGTAACCTTTTGTTGACCAAAGATCTCAGTGGGGTTGTTCTAAAAATAAGTCTGAAAGGAATTGCAGTGGTCCAGGACTATGAAAATCATGTTGTACTCGAGGTTCAAGCTGGAGAAGTTTGGCATGACGTAGTCCAATATTGCTTAGAACAAGATTATGGCGGCATCGAAAACCTCGCCTTAATTCCCGGTCAAATGGGTACTGCACCCATACAAAATATCGGAGCCTACGGAGTCGAGCTAAAAGATGTTTTTGATTCTTGTGTTGCCTTAAACCGAAACACTGGCCAGAAAGAAGTTTTTAATCTTGACGATTGTCATTTTGGATACAGAGAAAGTGTTTTTAAAAATGAACTTAAAAATCAGTTTGTCATTCTTAGTGTGCGGGTACGGCTGACCAAAAGACAACATGAATTAAAATTAGACTACGGGAGCATCTCAGAAGTGCTCCAGCAACAAGGGGTGAAAAATCCCGGTATTCGCCAAGTGGCTCAGGCCGTAATCGCCATTAGACAATCGAAATTACCCGACCCGAAAATTCTCGGCAATAGTGGCAGTTTTTTTAAAAACCCTATTGTTTCTGAGGCAGAAGTAAATCGCCTTCAGGGTCTATATCCCGATTTACCGAGTTACCAAGCAGGAAATCATTTAAAAAAAATACCGGCAGGATGGCTCATTCAGCATGCTGGATATAAAGGGTACCGACAAGGTGACGCTGGGGTCCATGAAAATCAAGCCCTCGTTTTGGTGAATTATGGTGAGGCTACAGGATTGGAAATAAAGGAATTAGCGCAAACGATTCAAGATAAGGTTTTTCATGATTTCGGGATAAAATTAACCCCCGAAGTAAATATCATTTAGCCAAGGAAATTTAGGAGGCGCTCAAATAAAATACGCTCTGGAAGATTACTGACGGTGTAACAGCTGATCGATGTAGAAAATATAACCATTATCCATGCGCATTGGATTTGCGTCAATTCGCGCGCGTCCTCCTTTGACATCTTCGAGATAATATTGGTCTTGGTCCTGAATGACTTTGACCTGCATCCCCCCTAGGGTCTGTATTTTCTGGTCCACATAATACGAAAGGTCACTCGCCAAGGTATCCACACGAGCCAAATGTTTGTTTATAAGACTCTTTACGATCCCATTGCGCTGATTGCTCCACAATTTAAGTGTTGCAGGGTTTACCCCTTCAAAAGCCTCGTTTGTCGGGGTGAAAAATAAAAATGGCCCTGGATCTTTAGAAAATAAATCCGCCATATTATTGGCCACAACATACCCAGACAGGGTCTCTATGCGACTATCGGCGATTATTGCAAACATCAGACTGCGTCCTATTTTTTGTTGCTCCAAACGATCAACAGACGTTTGAGTCTCTGCCTTTTCTTCTTGGACAGGACCTTTACAGCAGCTCAGTAAAAACACGAGACCAACAATTGATACACGAAAAATTAATGGATTGATAGGGGCCATAGTGATTTTTTTTAAGTCAATTACCGGGCTCAGACTAAAGCGTTCTGATATTCTTCGCGCCAGCATTCTAAGGTTTAATTCAGTCCATAAAATTAAAAATTCTCTTCCATTTTAAGGGTATTGTTGTAATTTTGTCTCATGAAATTAGTACTGCTTACCATCGGACTTTTAATTTTTGCATTTGCCGGTATCGCCATTAAGATATGGGGTAAAAAAGACGGAAAATTTGCAGGAACCTGTGCTTCTCAAAGTCCATTTTTAAATAAAGACGGTGATTCATGTAGCTTTTGTGGCAAAACACAGGATCAATTCTCAGAATGTAAAGGGACAGAGCAGGCCTAATGATTTGGCCTTGGAGCTTACTCTTGTGCGCTCTAGTCGCTTCATTAATACATGTGTTTTTCATTACGCGAATGCTTCGGGTAGCTCAAAGAAAGCGCCAAAGCAACTGTGAATCACTCATAAAATCAGAAGAGCCTACAAGAATATCAGCAGCACCCACGCACCCATCCCCACAGGATATACCCGGGGTTTCTGTGATTGTTTGTGCCAAAAATGAAGCGGACAGACTCATTAAATTAATCCCCGAAATTCTTAATCAACGGTATCCAAACTTTGAACTAATTCTCGTCAACGATCATTCGAGCGACCAGACTCAAGTGGTGATTGACGAGTGGGCAAAAAAAGACCCGAGAGTACGCTGTTTTACCCCCTTAAAAAAAGCAAAAACCCTAGGAAAAAAAGCAGCCCTGAGTTTTGGCATAAGTCAGGCTTCCCATGATCTTTTGCTTTTGACCGACGCAGATTGCCTCCCAGCCTCGGCCCACTGGATTGACTTAATGACCGCGCCTCTTCGCGCAAATAAATCAGTGGCATTAGGTTTCGGGGGGTATCTAAAGAGACCAGGGTTTTTGAATTCAGTGATTCGATTTGAAACGACATTAACTGCAGGCTTGTTCTTAGGCCAAGCCATTGCAGGACAACCTTATATGGGTGTAGGACGAAATTTGGCGTACCGAAAAGATTTTTTCAATGCTCAAGGGGGATTTAGATCTCATGAGCACATTGTTTCGGGTGATGACGACTTATTGATTAATCATGGCGCAAACAAAAAAAACACTGCGGCAGTCCTTGACCCAATGGCCTTCACTTGGTCTCTACCTCAAACCTCTTGGCGGGGTCTTTTTCGTCAAAAAAGACGCCATCAAAGCGCCGCTCATTTTTATAGAACCTCAACTAAAATGATCTTAGGGCTATATTCTGGGAGCATCCTGCTTTTTTATTTATCCTTGCTTCTCATTGGACTGCTCCAGCCCTATAATGCCTATTTCTGTTTGGCGGTTATGGCACTCGTCGTAGGGCGTTCTATTTACCTGATCTGGCAGATGAGGTCTATCTTTGATAGGTTTCAAACAACCGATTTAAATCTGCAGATTCCGATACTTGAGCCCGTATTAATTTGCCTGCAATTAATTATATTT
>CALJFV010000075.1 GCA_938074515.1 uncultured Flavobacteriaceae bacterium | reverse complement strand
TTTGGCCCTTGCCGCTTTACCCTTACCACAGTTAGCGGGATTTGATTTGACCAAGGCAGAATCTCTCAGGGAGATTTATAAAAATTTTGGTCCGGACCAGGCTGCAGCAATAAAGGAAATTGAAGCCGTGACCAATCACGATGTCAAGGCTGTCGAATATTTTATCAAAGAACGATTTGACGCCCTTGACTTGGGTTCTTTTAAAGAATTTATTCACTTTGGCCTTACCTCTCAAGACATAAACAATACGGCTATTCCATTGAGTATCATGGAAGTCATTAATGAGGTTTATTTACCACAACTCCAAATCCTAAAGGGTCAACTCGAGACTTATGCTGAGGAGTGGTCTGAGGTCCCGATGCTCGCCCGCACCCATGGCCAACCCGCATCGCCAACCCGCTTAGGTAAAGAAATTCAGGTTTTTGTCACCCGCTTAGAAGAACAAATCACTGGATTTGGCAGTTGCAAACACGCGGCAAAATTTGGCGGTGCGACCGGAAACTTCAACGCCCACCATGTAGCTTACCCCGAGATCGACTGGAAAAAATTTGGGCAAAATTTTGTCGAAAATATTTTAGGATTACACCACTCTTTCCCCACCACACAGATAGAACATTACGACCATATGGCCAGTTTGTTTCATCTCATGGAGCGAATCAATACAATTATTCTTGATTTGAATCGCGATCTGTGGACCTATATTTCCATGGATTATTTCAAACAAAAAATCAAGGCAGGGGAAGTGGGCTCTTCAGCCATGCCGCATAAAGTCAATCCCATCGATTTTGAAAACAGTGAAGGTAATCTCGGAATTGCCAATGCACTGCTGAGTCATCTCGCCGCAAAATTACCCGTAAGCCGTCTTCAGAGAGATCTCACTGACAGTACAGTGTTGCGCACCATCGGTATGCCCTTTGGACACATCCTGATCGCCTTTCAATCCACACAAAAAGGTTTAGGTAAATTGCTTTTAAACGCCGAAAAAATAGACGCCGACCTAGAAAACAATTGGGCCGTAGTGGCTGAAGCCATTCAAACCATTTTGCGTCGCGAAGGTTTTGCCAATCCTTATGAAGCCTTGAAAGGACTCACCCGAACCAATCAACGCATCGATCAGCAGGCGATTCACACCTTTATCAATGGGTTGGATATTTCTGATGCCTTAAAAGAAGAACTTAAGGCCATAAGTCCTCAAAACTATACGGGTATTTAGCATATGAGCGTACGAGGGGCTAGTAGACCGAAAAGGGCCAGAATCCAATATTGGAAACCATGGCTTATTTTGGTCGGAATACGCTCACGGAAAATACTCTTAGGGCTAATTACTGTTGGCCTCTTAAGCACCTCCTGCTTTGAAGATTTAGACGATACTTACCGCGAGGCCACCACTAAAGAAATCAATGAGTTTATTTGGCGGGGGCTGAATTATTTTTATCTCTACAAAGGCTCAGTCCCACAACTTCAAGACAACGCGTTCGTTTCAAATGCGGATAAAAATGCCTATCTCGGCTCTTTTGACACCCCTGAAGATTGCTTCGAGGCGTTGACCGATCTGAGCGATCCTTTTAGCCTTTTGGTCGCAGACTATGTCACCCTAGAAAATTCACTCGCCGGGATTTCGCTCAGCAATGGCATGGAATACGGACTGGTCTACTATCCCGAAGACAACGCCTTAATCTTTGGGTATGTGCGTTACATTATTCCAGGGAGCGACGCGGCGGCTCAGAACCTTCAGCGCGGAATGATCTTTAATCGCGTGGATGGGGTTCAATTAACTGCCAGCAATTATGGCGACCTTTTGACACCAGACAGCTATACTTTAGGATGGGCGACATTTGATGGGACTCAAATCACTGAACTCAATGACACGACTACGCTGACCAAAACACAATTGTCAGAAAATCCCGTACATAAATCTGCCGTATTTAATGAAAATGGGCATACTGTAGGTTATTTAATGTACAATGGTTTTACCAACGAATACGACAACGAACTAAACGCGGTTTTTGGCGGATTTGCCGCACAAGGCGTTACAGACTTGGTCTTGGATTTACGTTATAATGGTGGAGGATCTGTCCGTACAGCCACGTCACTAGCGAGCATGATAACGGGGCAATTTCAAGGGGAAATCTTCTTCACTGAGCAATGGAATGCTGAGCGGCAAGCCCAGTATGCCGAGCCGGGTTATTTTGTAAATACATTGGCCAATGGATCCGGGCTGAACCGTCTTGGACTGTCGCGGGTCTATGTATTGACCTCGGGCCGAACGGCCTCAGCCAGCGAGCTGGTGATTAATGGTTTAAAACCCTATATTGATGTGGTGCAAATTGGATTACCGACCCGCGGTAAATACCAAGCCTCCTTTTTACTTTATGACGCCCCTGCCCCAGCCTTCAGCCGGAATCAGGCCAATACGGGGCATCGCTATGCCATGCTGCCTCTTGTTTTTAAAACCCTAAACGCTGCAGGGGTCACTGATTATTTTGATGGATTGATTCCGAATATCGAACTTGGAGAAGACTTCAGTAATCTAGGGGTTTTGGGCAATCAAAACGAGCCCCTTCTTGCCAGAGCACTCTCAGAAATTTTAGGCCAACCAGAGCCCTTTGACCAAGCGTCAACACGATCTAACCAATGGAGCGAACTTCAAGTCCCGGGTGACGCTTTGGATGGGGTAATGTATCGGGATTAATCATCGGGTGAAGAATTTCAATTAAATAAACGGCGACTTGTCGCGATCAGCAATTCAATCCTTGAGCGTGAGTTGAATAAAAAAAGCCGAGCAAAATTGCTCAGCTTTTGTCGGGATGACTGGATTCGAACCAGCGACCCCACGCACCCCATGCGTGTACGCTACCAGACTGCGCCACATCCCGAATTTGAGGTGTGCAAAGATATTTCTTTTATTCTTTATTCAAACAATTTTACTACCTTTTACCTTATGAATATAACGTCCAAAATGAAATGGTTTTTCGCTCTGCTTAGCCTCATAGTCATGGCTTGCCAGCATCCCAACACTCAAAATGATTTAACCTTAAAAAC
>CALJFV010000074.1 GCA_938074515.1 uncultured Flavobacteriaceae bacterium | reverse complement strand
TCGACCATTCTAATTTTAATGGGCGGTTTGTTTTTAGTCTTCACTAAGATAGGTAGCTGGCGCATCATGCTTTCTGCTGTGATTGGAGCATTGGTCATGGGTATGCTCTTTAATGGAGTCGTAGATGCTGGATGGATCGATAGTTCAAGTAAGTTTTACAGTTTGATGAGCACTCCGTTTTGGGTTCATTTAATCATCGGAGGATTGGCCTTTGGTATCGTATACATGGCTACAGACCCTGTAACTGCGTCTCAAACCAACAGAGGCAAGTGGATTTATGGTTTTTTGATTGGTTTTATTTCGGTATTGATCCGAGTGTTCAATCCGGCCTATCCAGAAGGGGTCTTTTTGGCCATCTTGTTGATGAACGTATTTGCACCGACCATTGACCATTATGTGATTCAGGCCAATGTCAAAAGAAGAATGAATCGATTAAAAGTAAAAAACGCATAAGATGGCGATCAACACAGAAAAAAACAGTTATACCCTAATTTTTGCCATCGTTATGGTGGTTATTGTGGGCTCTATTCTGGCCGGTCTATTCATGTTGTTCCGACCACAAATCGAGGCTAATGAGCGATTTGAAAAGCAACAGAATATTCTTTACGCCATGGGTGTAAACAAGAATATCGGGGCCAATGATGTCGTTTTTATCCCGACAACGGAAGTCGAGGGTGAATTCCAAAAATATATCACGCGTCAATTGGTTATCCAAGGTGATGAAGTTATTGAAGATGACCAGGCTTTTTTGATTGACATTAAGAAGGAGGCGACTAAAGCATCTGATCCTGATTACAAAAGACGCCTGCCTTTATTTCAAGGCCAAGTGGCCGGTAAAGAGGTCTATGTGGTTCCAGTGCGCGGAAAAGGACTTTGGGATGCGATATGGGGCTTTGTAGCTATGGATAAAGACATGGTTATCCAAGGGGTTTACTTTGATCATAAAGGAGAAACTCCTGGTCTTGGGGCTGAAATTAAGCAGCGTTATTTTATGGATGATTTCCAAGGAGAAGGGTTTTTAGTGGATGGAGAATTTGCTCCGATTACTGTTGCCAAGGGGAACAATGATCCTAAAAACAACATCAAGGATGATCATGAAGTAGACGCTTTAGCCGGGGCCACCATTACCGGAGATGGTCTCTCTGCAATGCTCAAAAAGGACATTCGACTGTATGTGCCTTACTTTAAAACATTAAACTAAAATCTTATGGGACTGCTCTCTAAAAAAGATTCTAAACTGATTTTTGATCCGCTTGCGGACAACAATCCAATCACGATACAGGTACTGGGTATCTGTTCTGCACTCGCGATTACTGCTCAATTGAAGCCTTCGATAGTTATGGCGCTATCGGTAATTTTTGTATTGGGTATGGGTAATGTGGTCATTTCACTCATGCGCAACATTATTCCTTCTAAAATCCGAATCATTGTTCAACTTATTGTTGTTGCGACACTGGTGATTATTGTGGATTTAGTATTGAAGGCCTTTGCTTACGAGCTAAGTAAAGAACTCTCTGTATTTATCGGATTGATCATAACCAACTGTATCATCATGGGGCGCTTTGAAGCTTTTGCTTTAGGAAATGGGCCATGGCGTTCATTCTTAGACGGCGTTGGTAATGCTTTGGGTTATGGAATCATTTTGATTATTGTGGGATTCTTTAGAGAATTATTGGGATCTGGGACTCTTTTCGGCTTCAAGGTCCTGGGAGATTCTGTTGAGAAAACCGGTCTTTATGCATTGGGTTACGAAAACAACGGATTTATGGTGTTGCCCCCAATGGCCCTTATCGTGGTAGGGATCATCATTTGGGTGCAGCGTTCACGCAATAAAGAATTGATCGAAGAACTATAAAATATAGCCTGTTGGTTAGGGTAAATTTTGCTCTGGTCAGAATAGAATAATATATGGAACATTTAGAATTATTTTTTAAGTCAATTTTTGTAGACAACATGGTGTTTGCCTACTTCCTCGGGATGTGTTCTTATTTGGCAGTATCCAAAAAGGTAAGTACGGCAGTCGGACTGGGCGCAGCGGTGATTTTCGTATTGACGGTGACCGTGCCGTTGAACTGGCTTCTTGATCAGTACATTTTACAGCGAGGAGCCCTTGTTTGGTTGGGCGCTGAATATGCGGACTATGACCTGAGCTTTTTATCATTTATTCTATTCATTGCGACCATTGCAACTATGGTTCAGCTTGTGGAAATTGTAGTCGAAAAGTTCTCGCCATCACTCTACAACTCATTGGGTATTTTCTTGCCTCTTATTGCCGTGAATTGTGCCATTTTAGGAGGTTCTTTATTCATGCAATCCCGAGAAATTGAAACCTTAGGCCTGGCCCTAAACTATGGGTTTAGTTCAGGTATTGGTTGGTTTTTAGCCATTTTGGCTATTGCAGCGATTCGCGAGAAAATCCGTTATTCTAATGTACCCGCACCGCTGAGAGGTCTGGGAATTACTTTTATCATTACCGGACTTATGGCCATTGGGTTTATGAGTTTTGGAGGAATGCTCACAGGAGGTGATGATGCCAATCAAGAAGTTGAAGTGGTTTCTGTAATGCCTGTAAACGAAATGTCTAACACTGAACCTTCTGAAGAGGCCTTACAAGAGATCCAGACAGAAGTAAATGAAACGATAGAATAAGATGATATTAGCCAGTACACTTGGAGTTATTTTAGCGACAGTTGCCGCATTTTTGGTGTTAATCCTATTGCTTGTAGCACTGCTGTTATTTACCAAAGAAAAATTATCGCCTTCTGGACCTGTGACCATCACCATCAATGGGGAAAGAAAAATCGAAGTGGCCTCAGGAGGGACCTTATTGTCAACCCTGGGTAACCAAAAAGTGTTTTTACCCTCTGCTTGCGGTGGCGGCGGAACCTGTATCCAGTGTGAGTGTCATGTCCTAGAAGGTGGGGGTGAGGCATTACCTACTGAAACACCACACTTTACGCGGAAAGAACTGCAACATGGGGCACGTTTGGCTTGTCAAGTCAAAGTGAAGCAAAATATGTCAATTCAGATCCCGGAAGAAATTTTTGGAATCAAAAAATGGGAGGCGACTGTAGTGCGGAATTATAATGTGGCTTC
>CALJFV010000073.1 GCA_938074515.1 uncultured Flavobacteriaceae bacterium | reverse complement strand
TCTATAAAAAGGTGGCTGATGATATACCCCAATACTTAAGCGAAAGAGCTGATCTTTAGGACCAAAAGGTTTAAAACTCATTTGCGCCCTAGGACTAAAAACAGTTTGTGTTACCGACGAATTAAGCCCGTCGTCTACCTGCCAATTATGGGCACGAACCCCTGCATTTAAGTAGAGTTCTCCATTGTTCCACTCATCACGATAACTCCATTGGGCGAACCCTGAAATTCTCGAAATAATCACATCATTTTCTCCACTACTGGCATTAAAAGGGACAATTGGACTATCAAAGGCCTCATAGGGTTGATTGTTTTGAAAATCTACTAAAGGGGGTCTAATAGAAAACCCCGCAGAATCGATGATCTCATATTCTGAAACCCGATCGCGTATGCGTTCGCTGGTAAACTTTAATCCGTACTCCATCTGATGGGCCCCAGCTTGAATTTGTCCCCGATGGTTCAGATTTACAATGAGTGCCTCAAGGTCGTTTCGGGCATGGGTGAGCTGGCTCCCGATACCCTCTGAAAATTCTACTTCACCTAAATTTTCATCACCAATACTGGTATTGACTTCGCCCAACCGGTATTGCGCCAGGATGTCGTAATGCTCCTGTTCAGCGGTCTGATAAGCAGAGGCCATCCATTTTGTGGTGTATTGATCAGAAATCACATAAGTCGCTTTTAGGGCCCCAAAAACAGTACGGTACTGATCCACTTCTTGACCTTCGTAAAAAACCAATAGTGCCCGTGGATCTTGAATTGTTCCAAAATTTGTCTGACGGGTTAGGGGCTCGTATTGATAATCATTAATCGAGGCTGTACCTAAAAAGCCGAGTTCTAGTTTATTCGAAACCTTGTAGGTTAGATAGGACTGCAAGTCAGTGAACCTTGGTCTAAAATTAGTCTCAGTTTCTTTAGCGTTCACAAAAAGGCTATTATCGCGGTAACGCAAACTCCCTAACGCCGTAAAGCGACCATCTTCTGACTTATTACCCAAGGTAATCTGTCCCCCCAAAAGACTTAAATCAACTGAGGCTTCAAAATCCGTGGGGCGGCGATAGGTGATGTCTAAAACCGACGAGAGTTTATCCCCATATTTTGATTGAAAACCCCCTGCCGAAAAATCAACATTGGCGGTCATTTGACTGTTCACAAAGCTCAATCCTTCCTGCTGTCCACTGCGTATTAAAAACGGGCGATACACTTCAATTTCATTGACATAAACCAAGTTCTCGTCGTAATTTCCCCCGCGCACAGCATACTGTGTACTGAGCTCATTATTACCGCTCACGCCGGGAAGCGACATCAGTACGGCCTCAACCCCCGCATTGCCTCCGACCATTTTACGGGCCATTTCCGGTGAAAAACTTTGAATTCCTTCGATGCGCTTTCGCTTTTTGACGTCCAAAACAAGTTCGCCAAAAACCTCAATATCTGCCTGCATCACCGGATTAAATTCATAATCCTCATTGGGTGCTAAAGTCAGCGCAAATGACACGGTCTTTAAGGATAAATACGAAAAAGTTACCGTGACCTTGGTGTCTGCAGGAATCGCCAGGACATAAACCCCATTGCGATCGGTGACTACCCCTTGGTTTGCATAAGATACAGTAGCTCCTGAAATGGTATTGCCCTCCACATCAAAAACGATTCCCTTTAAGGTCGCGGTTTGACTCAGCACGACACTCGAAAGCATCAAAAATAGGAGGGTAAATAAGTTTTTAAAGGAACTAATCATCGGCTTTACGGTAAAAAAGTCGTTCAAAAGTAGCACTATTTCCAGCATTATCTAGGACAACGACTTTTAAATTATGGGCCGCTTGGTCGACTACAGCATCACTAAAATCATAGGTCAATGTATTTGTTTTATAATCGTACTCCATCAAAATAAATTTATCGTTGATGGTCGCTCGGTAATCTGCGATTCCAGAATCACTGTCTTTAATCACAACTTTTAATTTTTCGGCCTTACTGTACCATTGCCCTTGGGCCGGAGATTTCATGATAATTGAAGGCGGAGTGTGATCAAAATAGACCCCATATTGACCTAATGTTGACACATTAGTTTCGAGCAGGGTGCCATCGCGTGAAGTGTTTTGATGGATTGGCTTGCCGTAAGGGTCTAAGCGGGCGATATAAGCGTGCGCAAGATCACTTTCACTGAGATGATCGCCCCGGTAAGATATTTTAACTGGCTTGTACAATGGATAGTGATCTTTATCCATAAAAAGTTGTTCAGACGAAACAGAAAGATTTAATGCCGTGGATTCGTAAAAGCATTCTTTAGGGAAAAAGATACTGTAGTTGCCTTCACTCCAACTGGTCGCAGAAGTGTGGGGTATTTCAACAAGGTTAGACCAATCATTAAATGAATTTTCTTGTGACTTAGACTGCTTGCTGCCGTTAACAGGCTGCATGTCCGGTGAATAATTACTGACTGAATTTTGGACCCCAACAATCGGAACAGTGATCAGTATTTTATTTTTATTAAAATCAAAACACTCGATGGTGTACGTGTAAGAGGATCCTGGAATGATTTCCACAAAGCCATCGCTTTCTAAATTTTTCAGTATTCCTAAAGGATTGTTTGTGGGCCGAAAAAGCTTTTGCACGCGTTGTTTTCTTTCTTGAAAATGGCGGTAGTCCATATACCGATTCATGTACTTGGTTTCGTCAAAAGAAATTCGGTCGAATAATACCTCTTGCACAAGGCTGCCATTTATGGAACATCGTATTTGATAAACCCCATTTTTATTCAATGAACCGTCTTGTTGGTCAAACACCCCGAGACCAAAACCAATCCATCCAGAAGTCTGTAGCGTTTCTGCTAAAAACTCAGTGTCATTTATCTTAGTTAAAGCCAGATTTTGGCCTTGCGCCTCTAGATTTAGCCCTAATTCGGTATTCGGATACCACCGTAAAACGGTAGGTAATGGTTTTTTGGAGTCTTCAATTTCTATTCCATAAATCAATGGATTTAAAGGGCGTGACTGAGGGTCTCTAATCTCAAAGTGTAGATGAGGCCCGCCGCTACTTCCTGTATTGCCCGTATAACCGATTAAATCTCCTTGCTTAACGATAAATTGAT
>CALJFV010000072.1 GCA_938074515.1 uncultured Flavobacteriaceae bacterium | reverse complement strand
GCAGATTTTGGGATTTATTCCTAAACAAAAAGCCCGGTCGCAAAGCGACCGGGCTTTTTATTTCAAAATTAACCTTCAAAGCTTTCGTCGTCGTAGCCCGAACCACGATTATTGTTTCTGCCGCGATCAGATTTCTTTTGGTTAAATCGGTATATTACCCCAAATGTCCAAGTGCGCACACGCCACTGAAATACACTGTCGCTTTCAAAATCATCCGTCAAGGTAAAACTGCGGCGCTTTCTGCTGTTGAGTAAATCATTTACGTTAAATGAAACCGTCATTTTTTCATTAAAAAGGTCCTTACTCAAGGCGAGGTCAATAGAGGCAATGCCTTCGGTTTTTGTTTGGGCATTTTGATTTGGCCCACGATAAAATAAATTCGTCTGTGTATTTATTTCTCCAGGCAAATTGATTTTGACTCCAGCACGGGTAAACCAGCTTGTGTTTTTGGCTCCAAAATCAATATTGTTATATACTCCTTGTGTTTCAAAGCGAAAAAAGTTGAAACTTGAATTAAAACGCAGCCATTTAGCAGGGTTGTACAAGATTCCCAGTTCAAATCCAATACGCTGATTGGTCGATAAATTAATTGGGATGGTTCGAATTACAGGAATTCCGTTAGCCGTGACTTCACCAGTTTCCTCCTGAATCCGTTCAAAAGATTCTGTTTCATATTGACCATAAATGGAAGTAGTCAAGGTGATTTGTCTATTTTTAATCATGTATCCAAGATCCAATGTACTCGCATAAGCGGGATTTAAATCAGGATTTCCTTGAAATATATTGGTTTCACTTGAGCGCGATGGAAATGGATTGATAAACCAACTTCGTGGTCGATTGATGCGTCTGTTATACCCAAGGGAGAGATTACTATTTTCATTGAGTTCATACACCAGGTTTAGCGTCGGGAATAGACCCAAAAAGTCTTTATCAAAGTCAAGGTTCAGTAATTGTGTATTTCCCTGATTATTTACGCCAGCCGCTTTTCCCTTGAGCCCCGTATGTTCAAGTCGCAGTCCAGCGAGGGCGGAAAATTTTCCAAATTTAGCCCCATATTGGGTGTAAAGAGCGAAGATATTTTGGTTAAAATCAAATCGATTGGAAAGATTTAAATTGATTTCAAAAGGCCCGTTCACTATGGATTGCTCCCGCAATAAATAATCTGTAGTTTGATTCCGTTCATCATAGCGAAATCCTAATTCAAACTGTCGTTCTTCGCCGTAAGGCAAAACATAATCGGCTTGAGCCAAAAGCCTTGATACGGATTCGAATTGGGTTATATCTTCTTCAGGTAAATCTTGAGGGACAGGGCTTACAAGGCGCTCCAGGATACTGCTGAACTGATCTTCTGACTCCTGTTCATATTGCAAATCTGCAGTAAGTTTTTGTCCATTTGTGTCTAAATCGTTGACGTAATTCAATGAATACTGAACTGATTGATCTTTTTCGTCTTGATTCTGTGTGCGCTGTATATGGCTTAACAAGGCTTCTGTCGCCGTCCATTCCTTTGCTTGATTTACCGTTTTGTCATTGTCGTCACTGGTGCGTAAAAAAATTGAACCCGTAATGGATGAAGTCTCCGATAAAAAATATTCCAAACCGAAATTTGAATTAAATCCCTTTCGTAAACGATCAAAATTTCTTCGCTCAGTATATCGTGCAGCTTCGAAATCAGGACTGAAATATCGATTATTATAAGACGCGTTACCAGGACTTTCCCGATGGCGATATCCGACCGTAGAAAATAGATTAAAACGATTGGTACGCCGGTTTAACGCCAGGGTAGCCCCATAACCAAAAGGTTGATTTAGGTTGGTTTGTATGGAACCGTTGAGTCCACGTGTCTTTTCTTTGCGAAGAATAATATTCAAGATTCCTGCGGTTCCTTCTGCATCATAACGTGCAGAGGGGGCGGTAATGACTTCAACACGTTCAATAGCCTCTGCAGGCAGTTGACGCAAGGCATCAGTTTGACCAAAACCTGCGATAGCCGAAGGTTTTCCATTGATAAGAATCCGCACGTTTTCATTACCCCTAAGGGCGATGCTCCCATCTACATCAACAGTAACTGAGGGGACGTTGTTTAAGGCGTCACTTACCGTAGCACCACTGGTGGTTAAATCTTTTCCTATGGTGTATATTTTTTTATCCAACCGGATCTGGACTTCAGTATTTTCTGCGCGCACCACAACTTCATCAAGGGCCTCTTGATTTTGTTCTAAAAACAAAATTCCTAAATCCAAAGAGGCCTGAACCTGAATGTTTCTGTTAAGAGTTTTGTAAGAGATATAATCAATTTGTAAGGTCAACTTGCCCTGTGCAACCTCAATTTCAAAAAAACCATTATCATCAGTAATTCCACCAGATTGAAGGGTTTGGTTAGCGTCGAAAATCCCGACACTTGCATAGGATAGCGGACTCTGATCAAGTTGATCCAAAACTTGACCTTTGAGGACAATCGGACCTGAATTTTGACTGTATCCGAGAGTGGATAAAACCCAAAGAGTGATCAGTACAAGGGGCAGATTTAAAATACTTTTCATAGGCAAATTACGAGCCCAATTATAGGCTCATTTCAGCGTATAGGCTCACAATGTTCTGTTAAAATTAAATTAGGTCTTTAAGTGCGTCAAGGGGGCGCGCAATTACGGCCTTGTCTTGAAATTCAACGATAGGCCGTTGCATGAGTCGAGGTTCTTCGATCATTAGTTGAATGAGTTCTGGGTCGTCAAGGTTTTTATCCTTGAATTGAGTCTTCCACAAGGCCTCTTCTTTCCGAATCAAATCGATAGGTCTGAGGTTTAGTTTCTGAATCAAATCACTTAACGCTTCATAGGACAAAGGCGTTTGAAGGTAGAGAATCACATCAAGAGCATTCTCCTTTTCTTCCAGATGATTCAGCGCTTCTCTAGATTTACGGCATCTTGGATTATGGTAAATTTTGATCATAAATCTAAAGACGAAAGAGGATGGTTTATTTGCGTTACGAGCGTCTGAGGTAATGCGATGCCCAAATCCATTAACTCTTGGGCTAATTTCGGTGCACCTTTAAAGTGCAAAGCAGCAATCCCCAATCCTTTTGCTCCTTGAATATTTTCTAAATTATCATCGATAAATAAAGATTCTTGGGCCTCAATGGAATACCGATCTAACAATCGCTTGTAAATTTCAGGATCGGGTTTGCGCAGGCCTTCTTCGCCGCTGACCACAATGCCCTCGAACCATTTGAGCCATGGGAATTTATTTAAAGCGATAGGGAAGGTTTCGTGGCTCCAGTTAGTCAATGCCAACAAGCGATATTTTTTTTGAAATTTCAGGAATTCAAGAATGGCCAAGGTGTCTTTGTGGGCCAAGCCTAGCATCTCTTCCCAACGACCGTAGTACATTTTAATGAGCCGTTCATATTCAGGAAAAAGTGCTATTCGCTCATGTGTCGCTTTTTCGAGAGGATAACCGGCGTCTTGATTTAAATTCCACTCCCAAGCGCAAACCGTATTGAGAAATTCATCCATCTTGGCAGAATCCCCCCTAAATTCCTTAAGAAAGACATATGCAGGTTGCCAATCAATTAAGACGCCGCCCAGATCAAATATTAGGGTATTGATCTTTGGGTTCATTGTTTATTCTGTAATATAAAGAATATCCCACTGGTAGGAATTTCCCTGAGAAACCTCACTGATGACTGCGGGATAATCGTCATTGTCATAACCTATAAGATAACTTGTGGTTATGACCCCATCTCGTGTAATGGCGGTTAAATTATTTGGATTATAAGGGTAAACATAACCACTAAATCCGGTAAAATTTATGCTGTTAAAATTCCAGAACAAATCGATATTTCGCACTAGATATAAGGGGTTATATTGGCCGTAGAATGGATTGTTTTTGTTGTCATAGGTAAAGCCATAACTATGGATGAGCACATCATTATTATCGTATTGATTTAATGAAGTCATATTTCCTGAGGCATCATAGTCAAAAGTAAGGTATTGATCTAGGGCATTGAATCGCGAAACTTTGCCCCCAGCGGTTAACGTCATAGAACCACTTACATCGGCTACTTCATCAATGATTCCTTCAAATAATACGGTGTCATTATCATAAAACAGGGTCACATCATCTTGGGCGTCCAGATATCTAAATACACGGCCTTCTAAATCATAAAAAAAACCTTTTTGGTCCGACACCCCATCACTATCAATATAATACCAAACATTTGGGTTGAGTTCGTCGTTGTAGGCTGTAGTAATTTCAAAACCAAAACCAGGAAGCGTTTCAGTCCACACCTCCAATAGGTCATTGTCGTTGTATTCATATTGCACATTTGTCCCATTTGGTCCCACTTCAAAAGCCACTAACTTAGGCAGGTTAGTTGGATTAGGATCGATTGGATCGTTGTTATTGTTATTATTGGAATTATCGTCACTTGAGCATTGCACAAAAAATAAACTCAAGATCAATAGACTCAAAATACGCCTCATGTTTCTCATTGATTTAGGGGTAAAGTTAACTTTTTCCATCTTAATTAAAGTTCATTGGTGGCCTCCTTTTGGCCAGTCATCATTAAAAATGCTTTAAGAAATTCGTCGATATGACCATCTAGAATGGCATCAGTATTACCCGATTCATATTGGGTCCGGACATCTTTGACCAATTTATATGGGTGGAGTACGTAATTACGGATTTGACTGCCCCATTCTATGGCCATTTTATTGGCTTCTATTTCATCTCGCTGTGCCTGCTGTTTGCGCAACTCAATTTCATAAAGCTGAGACTTTAGCATTTGCATTGCCTTTTCACGGTTTTCGAGTTGGGAGCGCGTTTCACTATTGTGGATTACAATGCCACTAGGATGGTGGGTCAAAATCGCTTTAGTTTCTACTTTATTTACGTTTTGTCCACCAGCTCCGCTACTTCTTGCAAAATCCCAAGAAATATCCGCAGGATTGATTTCGATTTCGATTCGATCATCAACCATAGGGTATACATAGACACTTACAAAACTTGTATGTCGCTTTGCATTGGAATCAAAAGGTGAAATACGGACCAATCGATGAACCCCGTTTTCTCCCTTTAGCCAACCAAATGCGTGATCGCCTTCAATTTCTAGAGTAACAGTTTTTACTCCGGCAACATCCCCAGCTTGAAAGTTAAGCTCTTTTATTTTGTAGCCGTGTTTTTCTGCCCACATCAAATACATGCGCATCAACATTTTAGCCCAATCACAACTCTCAGTTCCTCCAGCGCCTGCGGTGATTTGCAATACGGCGCTTAGATCGTCGCCTTCACTGCTAAGCATATTTCGGAATTCAAGTTGCTCAATGGCGTTTAAGGCTTTTTGGTAAGCTGAATCAACTTGCTCTTGAGTCTCTTCACCCTCCTTAAAGAACTCAAAATAAACTTCTAATTCCTCAAAGTCCTGTTCGGCGTTTTGATGGTCTTCAACCCATTTCTTTAGGGTGCGAAGTTCTTTCATAAAGGCCTCGGCTCCTTTGGGGTCGTTCCAAAAGTTTGGGTCAAATGTTCTTTCTTCATCGTTAGCGATGGTAATCTTTTTACCATCTACGTCAAAGATACCTCCTTAACGCATCCAGGCGATGTCTGAGATCCTTTAAGTGATCTGATGTAGTCATACTGAGTTAATTTCTACAAAAATAGCTTTTAAGCAGCCAAGAAGAAAGAGTTTCGATAAATATTTAATAGTTTTAAAGCATAACTGTTATGGATTAATTTATGAGACTTTTACGCTATCTGCCTCTATTTTTTTTGAGCTTTTCCTTACAAGCACAGTTCTTACGAAATGAAGTGAACAAAACTAAATTCGGGGGACTTTTTGATTTTTATTATGTCCCTGAAAAAGGCCAAATATTTTTAGTCATAGATGAGGATCAACTGGGGCGTGATTTTCTTTATGTTCACGCGTTACGCACTGGACTAGGGAGCAATGATATTGGCTTGGACCGCGGTCAACTTGGTGGAGAACAAATCGTTAGGTTTGAAAAGGCAGGCCCTCGTATTTTGCTTATGGCGCCCAATTTGCTCTTTCGTGCGCAATCAGACAATCCACTAGAGCGACAGTCCGTAAGCGAGGCCTTTGGAACACATGTGCTGTATGGCTTTGAGATTGCTGAGACCGATCAAAGTCAGTTTTTGGTTGATATGACCGATTTCTTACTTCAAGACACCCATCAGGTAGCCCAGACCCTTTCCCAAAAAAAGCAGGGAAGTTTTAAACTCAATAAAAGTAAATCAGCCGTCTGGATGGAGCGCACCAAAGCCTTTCCATTAAATGTGGAATTTGAGGCTTTATTGACCTTTGATGGTCAACCCACCGGTGAATTTTTGAAAAGCGTTTGGCAGGGTACGGATTTATCAACAATTCAGCATCATAGTTTTTTGGCCTTGCCCGTTGATCAATTTGAAATGCGCCCTTTTGATCCCCGATGTGGCGCCTTTCCCATGACATTTTACGATTATGCCACGCCCATTGATCAGCCGCTGAAACGGCAGTTTATTACCCGTCATCGACTCGAGAAAAAATTTCCAGATCAAGCTTCAAGTCCTGCTGTAGACCCCATTATTTACTATTTGGATCGAGGCACCCCTGAACCCATACGCTCCGCGCTTTTGGAAGGGGCGGGGTGGTGGAATCAAGCCTTTGAAGCACTTGGTTATGAGCAGGCCTTTCAAGTGGCGCTTTTGCCTGAGGACGCGGACCCATTAGACGCACGTTATAATGTCATTCAATGGGTGCATCGTTCCACCCGCGGTTGGTCTTACGGAGCATCGATAACTGATCCCCGTACCGGCGAGATCATCAAAGGACATGTCAGTCTGGGTAGTTTGCGCGTGCGTCAAGATTTTTTAATCGCTCAAGGCCTCTGTGAGGACCCATTTGCTCAGGACAAAATAGATCCTGCCATGCAGGAATTAGCTTTGGCCCGATTGAAACAATTATCAGCTCATGAAGTCGGTCATACCTTAGGATTTGCCCATAATTTTGCCGCCAGTGCCTATGGTAAAATTAGTGTTATGGACTATCCACATCCTCAGTTACATTTGGTCAATGGAGCGATTGATTTCAGTAGGGCCTATGAAACTGGGATCGGGTTATGGGATAAAATTTCAGTCGCTTACAGTTATGGAGCGGTACCCCAAGGAATGGAACAATCAGATTACCTTGGCAGGCTTTTAGATGAGGCATTTTCTGAGGATCTCTTGTTTATAACTGATTCTGATGCTCGAGCCAAAAGCGGCAGTCATGCGCAAGCTCATTTATGGGATAATGCAAGTAGTCCGGCTCAAGGACTTGAAGAAATTATGGCGGTACGCCAGGTGGCGATCAATCAATTTTCGCTCAATCAAATACCTAAAGGACAACCAAATTCTGTTTTAGAGGATGTTTTTGTACCCATTTATTACCTGCATCGATACCAAACTGAGGCCGCTGTAAAAATGCTCGGAGGTCAGCACTATGACTATAGTATTAAAGGGGCTAAATCTTCCAAAAATCATGCGGTTTCCCCTGAAGAGCAGCGTCGCGCTTTAAGTGCAGTGTTAAATACCTTATCGCCGTTACAACTTCATATTCCAAAGCGAATTGAAGCCTTGTTTCCTCCAAGGGCTTTTGGTTATCCGCGCACTCGAGAGTCTTTTAAATCTTCTATGGGCTTAAATTTTGACCCCTTGACGGCAGCGGGCAGTGCCGCATCTATGACGCTCGAGTTTTTATTTCATCCAGCCCGTTTAAATAGAATTTATTGGCAGCACGTCGTTGATCCGAATCAATTAAGTCTCGACGAGCTCCTTGAAAAATCCGCACAAATGTTCAACAGCGCGCAATCCAGTGAGCGACTAACTTCACTGAATCAGTACGTGCTGGATTTATATTTAAGACAGGTCATGGCCACGAGCTTGGCTAAACAGACCCTACCACAGGTTAAGTCTAAACTAAATGATCATTTATATCAATGGGAACGTTGGGCCAAAAAACATCACAAGGAATTGGCGGCATACTACTTGGACCTACTGAATCAATATTGGCAAAATCCCGAAGACTTTGATCGTATAATGACTCCAGACCTCCCCGATGGCAGTCCTATAGGAGCCTTCCAGTGTATTTTTCCTGAATTAGATTAACCGATTTAATTTGCAATCATGTCATTTAAACCATTTCTATCAATCACCTCATTCACCTCAACGGCAGGACTCACTTCGGTCTTACAAGGCCTCACAAGGACATAAATCAGATCAGGATGAATTGCACAAAATTGTTTAACCCTTCGGCTTGGGTTTTTTGGATGACTCTCGTATTTGTCTGTGTTCTTAAGGCACAAAATACTGAGGTACCCAGAGAAATACAAGATCTCGATTCTTCTGCAGAGCTTGTGCTCTATCGAAGAATTATGCCCGATAACCGAGAGGAAATGTATTATTTGATAAAGGGTCAATTTTTTCAAACAACACGTCAAGTGGGTGAGCCATGGGGTAAAATTAATACCTCTGATTCAGTCCTTGGTATTTATGTAATGAAACATTGGCCGGCACTTCGGGATGATGTTGTTAAACCCTTTAGATTAAAATCCCAAAGCACTGCGGGAAATATGGGAATTCAAAACCAAAATAATTCTCCTGATAAAAATACAAGGAGCATTACTCGTGAGCATGTATTGGCAGCAACCGAGCTAAATTCAAAAGATTTATTCTTTAAATATGTGCTTTTCTATCGCAATATAATGGTCGAACCAGAATTTTATCAGAAAGATATAGATCCCATGTGGGCCGAAGAAAATGTAACCTTTACATTTAATCAAACATTGAAACTGACAAAAATGCATCAAATTATGGATGCTGTATTTTTGTACTAACTAAAACTAATAAGCAATATTATGGACCCGATTGATTTACGAAGTGATAC
>CALJFV010000071.1 GCA_938074515.1 uncultured Flavobacteriaceae bacterium | reverse complement strand
GCTTTAGCGCGCCATTTTTAAGTGCTTTGACGCGTTCCTCAGTTTGACGGACCGAAAGTTTTTTATCCAAAATCTCTTCGTACAAGGCGAGTTGGTCAGTGCTATTTTCTACATTGATTAAGCTGCGCCCATGGCCCATGGTAATAAATCCATCGCGCATGCCTGATTGAATGAGCGGATCAAGTTTTAGCAGACGTAGATAGTTAGTCACTGTTGTTCGATCTTTGCCTAGGCGTTCCCCAAGATCATTTATGGAGAGCGAAACATCTTCCAAAAGTCGATGATAGGTTAGGGCAATTTCTATGGGATCGAGATCTTGCCGCTGAATATTTTCAACCAAAGCCATTTCGAGCAGCTCTTGGTCATTGGCCGATCGGATATAGGCCGGAATTTCTTTGAGACCGATATTCTTTGACGCCCGGTAACGTCGTTCACCACTGACTAATTCATACATCCCAGGTTCTGTCTCGCGCACAGTGATTGGTTGAATCAGGCCAAGGGTTCTTATTGAGCTTTCAAGTTCTTTAAGGGCCGACTCTGTAAATCGTGTTCTGGGCTGGTAAGGGTTTACCTTAATTTGGTCCAAGCTTAACGCTACAAATTGTGCAGTTGAATGACCACCATGACTTTGGGCAGCCCCTTCATCATTTAATAATGCTGAGAGTCCGCGACCTAGGGCTTGTTTTTTGATTGCTTTTGCCATGTTTGGTTAACGGTTTTTTTCGATGAGTTCGTGCGCGAGATTTAAATAATTGTTGGCCCCTGTGCTGCCGGCGTCGTAACTGATGATGCTTTCACCATAACTCGGGGCTTCTCCCAAACGAACATTACGTTGAATGATGGTCTCAAAGACCATTTCGTCGAAGTGCTTTTTTACTTCGTCCACCACCTGATTGGAAAGTCTCAAGCGTGAGTCATACATGGTCAGGAGCAGTCCTTCGATATCGAGTTCTGTGTTGTGTAGTTTTTGGACGCTCTTAATGGTATTTAAGAGCTTGCCTAGACCTTCAAGAGCAAAGTATTCGCATTGAATGGGAATCATAACAGAGTTGGCTGCTGTCAAAGCGTTTAAAGTCAAAAGACCAAGGGACGGGGCACAGTCAATGATGATATAATCATAATCGTCCTTGATGGGCTTTAGGGCCTCACGCAGCATATACTCCCGCGACTCTTTGTCCACGAGTTCAATTTCGATCGCAACTAAATCTATGTGCGCTGGAATGACCCAAAGGTTGGGAGAATTTGTCCCTAAGATGCACGCTTTGGCTGTAGTCGTATGCTCTAAAAGTTGGTAAGTTCCCAAGGTTGATGGGGTAACTTCCACACCCAGTCCTGAAGTTGCATTGGCTTGAGGATCGGCGTCAATTAACAGAATCTTTTTTTCCAAAACACCCAGTGAGGCCGCTAGATTTACTGAGGTTGTTGTTTTTCCAACACCTCCTTTTTGATTGGCTATGGCAATTATTTTACCCATATTTGGAGCACACTTATTCAAGTTTAAAAATACAACTTATAAACGGCACTCGAAATTGTATTTGTTAACAACAAGTCAACAAATAAAGGTCCTCTATGGGCCCCAAGTAATGGCAATTAAGCCGTTGAAGATGAATTATTTTTGGGGTTTAATTGCCCTTTTTGGCACGGATCATGGCCTCTAACATATCCCAAAGTTCTTCAGGAATATCCTCAAGTAAATTAAATTGACCTGCCCCCTTGAGCCATTCACCGCCATCTATTGTGATGACCTCCCCATTGATATAAGCCGAAAAATCAGAGACTAAATAAGCCGCTAAATTCGCCAATTCCTGATGCGCTCCAACACGTTTTAAGGGGACTTTCTTAGCCAAATCAAATTGTTCTTTAAGATTACCGGGTAACAAACGATCCCAAGCACCTTTGGTAGGGAAAGGGCCAGGGGCGATAGCGTTAAAGCGCATTCCGTATTTGGCCCATTCTACGGCCAGTGATCGGGTCATCGCCAAAACCCCTGCTTTGGCTGTGGCGCTGGGCACCACATAAGCAGAGCCAGTCCAGGCATAAGTCGTGACGATATTCAAGACTACTTTTTGGGTTTCTTTCTGTGCGATCCAATGTTTTCCAAAAGCCAAGGTGCAGTTTTTGGTTCCTTTAAGAACGATATCAATAATGGTATCAAAGGCGTTTGACGATAGACGCTCCGTGGGTGAAATAAAATTCCCCGCCGCATTGTTGACCAGCACATCAACTGAGCCATAAGCTTCGCAAGCCTTTTTGACCAACGCTTCCACCTGGTCGTAATGACGCACATCACAGGGAACGGCGAGAACAGAGCCCCCCGTTTGTTCGCATAGTTCTTTGGCTACAAGATCAATTTTCTCTTGATTGCGGGAACTGATCACTACATTGGCACCGAGCTCCAGGAAATAGGCAGTCATGGCCTTACCCAGTCCACTGCCACCTCCAGTGACCACAATAGTTTTTCCTTTAAGCGCGTCGGCTTGCATCATTTTTTGGGTATAGTCCATAATTTAATTTATTGGTTTGTTTCGGGGCTTGTGCCCATGAGTATTTCGATCAGTTCCAATGCCGCCTGGCTGAGGTTAGTGCCTGGCCCGTAAATCGCAACCACACCAGATTCATAAAGCGCTTTGTGATCATCTTCTGGAATCACGCCCCCCACGATGACCATGATATCTCTACGGCCTAAATCTGCCAAGGCTTTGATTACTTGAGGAACCAAACGCATATGCCCCGCAGCCAATGAAGATATTCCTAATATATGAACATCATT
>CALJFV010000070.1 GCA_938074515.1 uncultured Flavobacteriaceae bacterium | reverse complement strand
TCTCTCCGCAATGTAACTGTAAAATTACAGCATAATTTTACGGGGTGTAGCGTAGCCCGGTTATCGCGCCTGCTTTGGGAGCAGGAGGTCGCAGGTTCGAATCCTGCCACCCCGACATTAAATGGAGCTCTGTGGGTTTGTGAAAGGTTCCTTTCTCAAGTGCATGGGGCTTATTTTTTACCGCTAAGGTCGCGTAGCTCAGCTGGATAGAGCATCTGCCTTCTAAGCAGACGGTCACAGGTTCGAATCCTGTCGCGATCACGAATAAATACCCCGATAAGAAAAAACGCCAAGCTCGCTTGAGCGTTTTTTTGTTTGGGGTATTTTCAGCACGGAGTGCTGTCAGGATCTTTAATCCTGTTTATTCAGCACGGAGTGCTGTCATGACTTTTAATCCTGCGGGCACAATGTTCATTAATTCTTTAATAAAAATCAGCAATCTCCAATTTAGACGCTGCTTTTGCCATAATTTTACCATAGAAGAAATGCAGTAATAGTTGGGTAAACGTGTAATCATTATCGGTTCAGGTGCTGGAGGGCTTTCGAGTGCTATTTTGCTGGCCAAAAAAGGCTATCAGGTCACTGTATTGGAAAAAAACAGCACATTTGGTGGCCGTGGCAGTGTCTTCTCTGCCCAGGGCTTTCAGTTTGATATGGGCCCTTCGTGGTACTTGATGCCCGATATTTTCGAACACTATTTTGACCTGATTGGAGAGGATATTAAGGCGCACCTTACCCTCAAGAGACTCGACCCATCGTATAAAATTTGGTTTGGCGAACAAAAAGAGCCTGTAGCAATGACCTCTGACCTTCAGCGAGATTCAATAATATTTGAATCTTATGAACCCGGGGTGATGAAAAATATAAAAATTTATCTCGAGGAAGCAGCGGCTAAATACAAGGTTTCCAAAAACACATTCATCTACAAGCCCTTTAATACGGTCTTTGACTTTATTGATCGAAAGACCATTTTCCTGTGGACTAAATTTTCAGTGATTTCTTCGTTTCATAAGCATATCGCTCATTTTGTGAAGCATCCTATTTTGAGAAAAATCTTGCAGTATCCTTTGGTTTTTCTTGGTACATCGCCTTACAAAGCCCCTGCGGTTTACTCTTTGATGAATCATATTGATTTTGAAATGGGAGTCTACTATCCTATGGGTGGAATGACGAAGGTTTTTGAGGCTTTATATCGTATTGCATTAAAAAATGGGGTTGAATTCTTATTTGACACCCCAGTAGAGAAGATTTTGGTTAAGGAAAAGGTTGTGACTGGGGTAAAAACAACCCAGGGTCAAGAATATATTGCTGATATCGTGATCTCCAATGCAGACTATCACCATACTGAAATGAATCTCCTTGAAAAACCAAATCGACAATTTAGTAAGCGGTATTGGGAAAGCAGGAGTTTGGCCCCCTCAGGCTTTATCATTTATCTTGGGTTAAAAAAGCAATACGATACATTGGTCCACCACAATCTTTATTTTACGGATAAGTGGAAAGAGAGTTTTGAGGCTATTTTTGATCACACAGAATTGCCAGAAAATCCGTCGTACTATGTCTGTGCGCCGAGTAAAACTGACCCCACTGTGGCCCCAGAGGGATGTGAAAATCTTTTTGTTTTAGTGCCTACGTCTACAGGGTTGAACCTAGATGATAAAACCATCAAGGCTTACCGCGATAAAACCTTAAGTCACCTGCGTCAAACCATGGACTTGCCTGGTCTTGAAGAAAATATTGTTTACGAAAGAATATTTACCGGACACGATTTTGCCAGCATGTACAATGCTTTTAAAGGCACCGCACTCGGGCTGGCTCAAAATTTAACCCAAACCGCAGTGTTTAGACCCAAAACAAAGTCCTCTAAAGTCGCCAACCTATATTATGTGGGCGCCAATACCAATCCCGGAATAGGGGTTCCTATGTGTCTAATTAGTGCACAAATCGTATTTAAACGCATCCATGGAATCCGACATGGTAGACCCTTAGACGCCTATGATACAAAATTTTGAGGCCAAAAAAAATATGAAGCAGTATCATTGGATCATCAAAATCAGTCGCCCGAGGTTTTGGACCTATTTGGCCGGCCCTTGGGCCGTGGGTATGGTTACTGCAGTAACCCAGTTTAAAGATTTTGGAGATTTTTTATTTTGGTTTGGGATGCTATTTTTTTTATGGCCTGCCAACTTTTTTCTCTATGGGTTAAATGATTTTGCCGATAGAGATACCGATCAATGGAATCCCAAAAAAGGAAATTACGAAGGGCTTTACGTCAGTGATAAAGACAGAACAGTCTTGGGGATTTGTGGGGCGGTCCTTTTGTTGTCATTTGTTTTTGGATGCATGCTGCCCAATTGGGCAGCGCAAATGGTGCTGTTTTTGTGGTTGCTTCTGTCCTCGTTTTATTCTTTACGCCCTCTTAGATTAAAATCTAGGTTGTTTTTGGACTCTTTTTCAAACGTGCTGTACATTTTGCCTGGTGTCATCGTGTATTTGGCCTATAAGCCACTGTCAGATTTGTCTTTGCCATTGGTAATCGGTGCCTGGACTTGGGCTATGGGGATGCATTTATTTTCTGCTCTGCCCGATATTGCTGCAGATAGAAATGCGAATGTCAA
>CALJFV010000069.1 GCA_938074515.1 uncultured Flavobacteriaceae bacterium | reverse complement strand
GTTTTTTATGGTCTATGAAAAGATTGACAACTACTTAACTAGGGCAAAATTAGATCAAACTATGTCACAATTAGGTGGCCGATATAGTAAATCACTTGGCCATCACAAACGATGACTTGCTGTACTAAGCTACCTTCGGAGGAGGTTGGTTCGATTCGTCAGTGACGCAAGTAGGATCAAAAATATCAAGATTTAATCGGTAAACAGACATTCGCGAGTCTTCTGGGGATTTTTCTACAATTAAGGCCTTAGAGTTACCCATTAATGACTCCAAAATTTCTTGAACCTCACGAATCAAGTCATTTTTAAGTTTATGACTGTGTGAAATGCTTAAATTTTTCTTGCTAAAGAGGGAGACCACATCATAAAAGTCTAATGTAGCTCCAGATAGCATTTGCGTTAAAAAGGATAATTGTGCTTTGGTTAATTTTCTTTTTTTACTGCCAAACCATAACATCTCGCCATTAAGCACTAGGGTTTGTTTTGATTTTCTCCTATTAAAAATAACCATAACAATACTGAATAGGGACACGATAACCATTAATCCTCCCATGATCGTCCATATTAAATCACTTTTTAGGTACCAGATATTTTTTTCAGCCTTAACGTTTTCGATGAGTTCATTTATGACTATGGATTTCAAAGAATTCTCATTAAAATAGGCCCAAAGGACATTACCATGAACCCCATACTTTATAGGCTTTTCAAAACCAAAGAGCATTTTTATTGAAAACTCTCGAACTATAAATACATTCTGATCTAGAATAAATAATCGATCAGTATCCGGTTCAACGAAGGCTGTGTAATTTGATGTACCATCAATCAACTCTATATTTTGCGGAATTTCAAAAAATGAACGAAGTCGAGACCAGCGTGATGTCACTAAGTCGTATTGAAAAATATTTCTTGATTTGACCGAAGTATAAGGCTGGTCTGGGCTTGGCATGAAGCACTTAAACAAAATCAGTTTATCATTGTGCTCAAAGACCGTGAATTCACTTAGGTAACTCGCTGTGGGCTCAATCTTTTGATTTGCTAGAGGGGTCCAAATGTTGTTTGGCTCATCAAAATAGAGGATTAAATTTCGACCGTGACTTACTACAGTTCGTCCTATCCAGAGTATTTTATCACCCCACTGGGTCAACTCACCATCCAACATAAGCTTCGAACTGTCTTTTAACAAGTGCCATTGATTGTCTTTGAGCTGAAACATTTGCTTTTTCTCATAAGAAAAACCATATATGTTCCCATGATTTCTGAATATATGGCTCAGAGATTCATTAATTGTACTATCTGCAAAATGAAGTGATTGTGAAGTTTTTTGTATTCCAATGCTTTCAAATACAATTCGATTGTTATTGTGATAAACTTCAATATCATCTACTTGATGAAAAATTTGGGCATGAAACCCCAGAGGTAATAGAATAATAATAAAATAGGCAGCTCTAATTGGGGACATAATGCTTGGATTTTAAAGGGTTAATTACATATTATTTAATAGTTTATGTTTTGATCGAATTTACGTATATTAAGTGAAGACTTCATTTTTTTTCAAATTAATAGTATTATCACAGTAATCACGGGACTTGTAATGTCAAGTTATATTTATTACTATGATATATATATATGATTATCAGACCATTAAGTTATAAAAATTAATTGTAATTGTTCCCCATTACCATTAGCATACATAGAGAATAAAAAAACCGCCTCAGTTTCCTAAGGCTGTTTTTTATGGTCTATGAAAAGATTGACAACTACTAACTGAAGCTAAATTAGCTCAAACCAATCCGCCAAGAGGTTGTGCAGGGCTTAAAAAGATTAAGGAAAGGTTAATGTTGCGGGTAAAAATGCAAATCAAATGCGCAACTGAGCCCCAGCTCTACAGCGGCAAACCCCGGCTCGACTCGGGGATGTAAGAAAACATCACGAAGCCTGAGAATTCCCCCAAAATTTTGTAATATCGAGGTCGATGAATAAGCGCAAACTCTATATCGCCGTACTGGTGGTCTCCGTAGTGGGGCTCTTTGTGGTGCAGTACCAGTACCTGAACATAGGCCTGAATCTGGCCAAAGTGCAGTTTCAGCGCAATATAGGCCAGGCCGCCCAAATCATCAAAGAGGACCTTTCGACCCAAAACCAACTCACTTTTTTGATCGGTCAAGCGATTACTTTGGATGAGCGGTATTTTACCCTGAGTATGGACAGCATTCAGGATGCCTCGCGCCATTTTTTAAACGATTTTATCACCTATCGCCTTACCGAACACGGCATTGATACGGATTTTACCTACCGCCTGAGTACCAAAGACAGCACGGATTATCTCACCAGCCCTAATCCACCTTCTTTGGACCCGGACCAAAGCCATTACCCCATAGAACTGCGCGGATACCTGCCGGAGCTGATGGGCAAACAACTGATTTTGGAGCTGCGTTTTACCGACCTTACCCCCTACTTTTTATTTCAGCTCAATGGGCTGACCATACCGAGTCTGCTGTTTATGGCCGGGATTCTTTTTGTAATTGTTTGGGTGCTGCGCTCCTTTTACTGGCAAAGCCGACTGATCACCACCACCAATGATTTTATCAATAACCTGACTCATGAGCTCAAAACTCCGGTCTTTTCTATAGGTCTAGCGGCCAAAATACTCACCCAAAAAGTCGCCAAGGAGCAACAATCGACCGTGACTCTGATCCAGGAAGAAATCCAGCGCATGAAAGTGCATATCGACAAGGTCTTGGGCTTAAGCCGCCTAGAATCTGGCCACAATCCTTATGCCTTAAAGCGTCAAGACCTAATGCCAGAGCTGCAACAACTCACTAAGCGTTATCAAGGCCTAGCCGAACTAGAAGAATTTAGTTTTACGGCCCAGTTGCCTGAAGCCCCCGTTATGGTACAGGTGGATGCCTTGCATTTTATCAATGCGCTAAATAACCTTTGGGATAACGCCAAAACCTACAGCGAGCAGCCAGAGATTAGCCTTACAGTCTCCCGCAGTAAAGACCAGTGGCTGTTTTGTATAACGGAC
>CALJFV010000068.1 GCA_938074515.1 uncultured Flavobacteriaceae bacterium | reverse complement strand
CAGTTGAGTGAAATGCTTTCTGACATTGCCGTTGGTTTTGAGGGAGAAACTTCCATGGTGGCTCAAATTGCTTCGATTTTGACGGAAAAAAGATTGAGTCTGGGGACCGTGGAGAGCTGTACTGGAGGCGGTATTGCCCAGCAGATCACGGAATTGGCAGGGGCTTCAGCTTATTTTAGAGGATCGATAATTCCTTATGACACAAGTCTAAAATCCAGTCTTTTGGAAGTTGATTCTCAGGAAATAGAAAGACACTCGACAGTGAGTTTGGAAATTGCAGAGGCCTTGGCCGTGGGCGGAAGGAAAAAATTAGGTGCAGATTATGTGGTAGCGACCACGGGCATAGCTGGACCGACTAAAGGTGATGGCGTTGGTCAGGTGGGTCGTGTATGTATCGCTATAGCGGGTCCTAATAGCGTTTTAAAGGAAGAATTTATTTTTGGAAAGGCTCGTGAGCGTATTATCCAAAAAGCAGTAGATAAGGCGCTGGAAATGCTCCTAAAAGAAATTTCTAAAAACTGAAATTCATTTGTTGTACGAGCAAATTAATTTTCCTAAATTTGCAGCCTGTTTAAAAAAATTTAAAAGTTCAAGCGATGTCTAGAGTTTGTGAGCTTACCGGAAAAAAAGCAATGGTTGGGAATAACGTTTCTCACGCCATGAATAAGACCAAGCGTAAATTTAACGCCAATTTGGTTAAAAAACGCTTTTATATTCCAGAAGAGGACAAGTGGATTACCTTAAAAGTTTCTACTTCGGCCTTGAAAACCATCAATAAAAAAGGAATTTCTGCGGTGCTCAAAGAAGCTCGTGAGAACGGTTTTCTTAACAAGTAATTGGCCAACCATTTAATAAATTAAGATCATGGCAAAGAAAGGCAATAGAGTACAGGTAATTTTAGAGTGCACAGAACACAAAGAAAGTGGTTTGCCTGGAACTTCTCGATACATCACAACCAAGAACAAGAAAAACACTCCGGACCGTATGGAATTGAAAAAATTCAATCCCATTCTAAAAAGAATGACGGTTCATAAAGAAATTAAATAAGACGCGTCATGGCAAAGAAATCAGTTGCATCATTACAGACCGGGTCAAAGCGTTTGACCAAAGCCATTAAAATGGTGAAATCACCAAAAACCGGTGCCTATACTTTTGTTGAGGCCATTATGGCTCCAGAGTTGGTAAACGAGTGGATGAGCAAACAATAGCGCATTCAAAACGATACAGGCCACTTTTTAGTGGCCTTTTTTTTTGACCACAAGACATTTGCAAAGTCTTTGAATCCCGCGTAATTTTATCCATAAATAACGTTTCGATTTCAAGACGTTTAAATAATCAAATATGGGACTGTTCAAACAGCTATTCAACAAAGAAAAGAAAGCAAAACTCGATGAGGGTTTGGCTCCATCCAAAAAGTCTTTCTTTGATAAGCTCTCAAAAGCTGTTGTGGGAAAAAGCAAAGTCGACGACTCAGTGCTTGATGAGCTCGAAGAGGTTTTAATCGCCAGTGATGTGGGTGTGGCCACAACACTAAAAATCATTGAACGCATTGAACAACGCGTGGCCCGTGATAAATATTTGGGTACGGATGAGTTGCAATTTATATTACGTGAGGAGATCGCATCTTTGTTACAGGACCAAGAGAATCAGGCTGGAGGGCGTTCTGAGGTGTTTTTTGACTCTGGAAAAAAGCCATTTGTCATTATGGTCGTCGGAGTGAATGGCGTGGGTAAAACAACAACCATAGGAAAATTAGCGGCTCAATATAAGGCGCAAGGCCTAAAAGTTGTTTTAGGGGCTGCGGATACATTTAGAGCGGCAGCCATTGATCAGCTTCAAATTTGGGCAGACCGAACACAAACCGATATCGTAAAGCAAAAAATGGGAAGTGACCCCGCAAGTGTGGCTTTTGAGACCTTGACTTATGCGCATGAGCAAAAGGCTGATGTTGTTTTGGTAGATACCGCCGGACGTTTACACAATAAGGTTAATCTGATGAATGAGTTGTCAAAGATTAAAAGAGTCATGGACCGCGTCATCCCTGATGCCCCCCATGAGGTCATGCTCGTTTTGGATGGCTCTACCGGTCAAAATGCTTTCGAACAAGCCAAACAATTTACTGCAGCCACTGAGGTGACTGCTTTGGCCATCACTAAACTCGATGGAACGGCCAAAGGAGGTGTGGTTATTGGGATAAGCGATCAGTTTAATATTCCTGTGCGCTATATCGGTGTTGGAGAGGGTGTAGAGGATCTTCAGGTTTTTGATAAAAAAGAATTTGTTGACTCGTTTTTTAAAATTAACTGAGAGATTCAATTCAAACTATGCGAACTAAAAACACAAAAAAACATACCATTAATGTCGTTACTCTGGGTTGCTCCAAGAATGTTTATGACAGTGAGGTCCTAATGGGACAACTTAGAGCGAACAATAAGCAGGTGGTTCACGAGCAAGAAGGCGATATTGTCGTTATTAATACTTGTGGTTTTATTGACAATGCAAAAGAAGAATCGGTCAATACAATTTTGTCTTACGTTCAAAAGAAACAGGAAGGCCTGGTCGAAAAAGTTTTTGTGACCGGCTGTTTGTCGGAGCGCTATAAGCCGGATTTAATTAAAGAAATTCCAGATGTTGATCAATATTTCGGGACCACAGAACTGCCTAGTTTGTTGGCTGCTCTAGGGGCAGATTACAAGCATGAACTGGTGGGTGAGCGATTGACCACCACGCCTAAAAATTATGCCTATTTAAAAATTGCCGAAGGATGTGATCGCCCTTGTTCTTTTTGTGCCATTCCGCTCATGCGCGGCAAACACAAAAGTAAAACGATAGAAGATTTGGTCATTGAGGCGACCAAACTGGCAGCAGATGGGGTAAAGGAGCTGATATTAATTGCTCAAGACCTGACTTATTACGGCTTGGATTTGTATAAAAAAAGAGCGCTAAAAGAATTGCTCGAAGCTCTTGTAAGGGTAGAGGGCATTGAGTGGATCCGATTACATTATGCTTTTCCTTCGGGCTTTCCCCTAGAGGTTTTAGACCTAATGCGTCAAGAACCTAAGATTTGTGATTATATTGATATTCCCCTGCAGCATATTTCAGATCCGATACTCAAGTCCATGAGACGGGGGACCACCCAGGAGAAAACAAATGCCCTCATTCGAGAGTTTAGGGAGCGCGTTCCCGGAATGGCCATCCGTACGACTTTGATTGTCGGTTATCCTGGAGAGACTGAAGAAGATTTTAATCTTTTAAAACAATGGGTCAAGGAAACCAAATTTGATCGCTTGGGATGCTTCACCTATTCTCACGAAGAAAACACCCACGCTTTTAATTTAGAAGATAACGTGCCTGACGAGGTGAAAATGGATCGATCAAATCAAATTATGGCCTTACAGTCTGATATTTCTTGGACTTTAAATCAAAGAAAAATCGGAAAAGAATTCCGCATTGTAATCGATCGCAAAGAAGGCGAGTACTATATTGGACGCACTGAATATGACAGTCCTGATGTGGATAATGAGGTATTAATTCCCGCACAAGCGGGTTATCTCAGACAGGGTGATTTTTATACTGTACGCATTACCGATGCTGAGGACTTTGACCTTTACGCAGAGCTTATTGATTGATATGCGCCTATTTTTATACATATTCATTATTTCAATTGGGGTCTTATCGTCCTGTAGGAACGGTCATAACAGATCAGAACAAAACCTTCATTCTGAATTCATGCCAAATGAACTAGAGCAAAGCATTAGCTCTGGTGTACTTCAATTATCGGGCCCTTGGAACGCGAATAGTCATACAACGACGCCAAATCTATTTTCAGACGTTGATAGACTTTATTTCTCGTGGGTTGAGCGAGACAGTGTACAATCTTATTTGAAGTATAGCGCGCTTGAGAATGAAACATGGGATGCTGAACAAATCATCAACCAGGGAGATGATTGGTTTATCAATTGGGCTGATTTTCCCCAAATCGCGGCTTATGATGATTATATGGTGGCAACTTTTCTACAAAGGTCTGCTGATGGAGCTTATACCTATGATATTTATTACACGGTGAAAGAAGGCCAAAACTCATGGAAAGCGCCTGTGAAATTACATCGGGACAATACAAAAACTGAACACGGTTTTGTGTCAATTTCACCAGGTAATGAAGGGTTTTTTATCAGTTGGCTCGATGGGCGTAATACGGTGAATAATGAACAGAGTGTGCCTAATGGACACGACAATGGATCTCATGAACATTCCACAGGGGCCATGACTTTACGCAGTACCATGGTGAACTTTGAGGGTGATCTTGGTAAGGAGTCTTTAATTGATTCGAGAGTTTGTGATTGCTGCCAAACTGCTGTAGCATGGTCTGAAGATAATCAGGCTATTGTGGCCTATAGAGGACGAAGCCAAAATGAAGTAAGGGATATTCTCTTGAGACAAGGCAATCCTGACAAAGGATGGACGGATGCCATCAGTACAAATGACAATTGGTTGATTCCCGGCTGTCCTGTTAATGGCCCTGCCATTGATGTATATGGGGAAAATTTGGCCTTAGCTTGGTTCACCGCCGCAGCGGACCAACCGCGAGTGCAAGTTGCATTCAGCAGTGTGAAGAATTTGAGCCTTTCTCAAACAATTCGAATGGATTCAGGAAGTGCTATTGGTCGCGTAGATTTGGTGCAAGTGTCCCCAGATTCCGCAATAGTGTCATGGGTTGAGCCGGTGGGCGATTCTGATTTCATTCGCGCACAATGGGTCAATAAAAAAGGCCAAAAAGGCCCACTTATTACCATCAGTAAAACTTCCGCTGAACGGGCGACAGGTTTTCCGCGTATGGTCAGTCACAAGGAACATCTATATTTGGTCACTACTCAGTCAAAATCAGACAAAACCAGTGAGATTTCTCTGAAGGTTTGGCCTAAATCAATTATGCTGCCTGAACATATCAATGATGTCATCGTCAATGATTAAGTCTGAAAAAAATGTTCTTTTTATCAGTAGAGATTGGCCTAATCCCAAAATGACTGCCGCAGGTTGGCGCATGGTCCAGCTTATAAATCACTTTAGGACAGCTCATGTGGGGGTACACTTCGCAACGACTTATTCCATTGGTGAGGAAGATGATTTTGAAAAAATATCTGGGATTACGCCATTACAAATTTATCTAAATGATGATCGTTTTGATCTCCAGATTAAGTCGATAAATCCAGATTATGTCGTCTTTGATCGCTTTATCACCGAGGAGCAATACGGTTGGCGGGTACGTTCTAGCTGTCCAGAGGCCATGACCATTTTGGATACCGAAGATTGTCATTTTTTGAGATCGGCCAGAGCGCGATATATCAAGGAACATCCTCAAGCTTTTGATGCTTCTGGTTGTCCTGTTGAGACTTTGTTCACAGAACAAAGCATGCGCGAACTGGCCAGTATTTGGCGTTGTGATTTGAGTTTAATCATATCTCAATATGAATTTGAATTACTCAGTGGTACTTTTTCTGTACCCAAGGGTCTATTGTATTATCTGCCTCTGGCCATAGCGTTTGATCCGGTTAATGAAAATCCATCGGATTCCAAAAAAGACCTGCCATGGTCCGATCGGTCTGACTTTTTATGGGTGGGCAATCGCAAGCACGACCCAAATGATGATTCGTTAAAGTATTTGCTCAATGTGATATGGCCATCGATACAGCATAAAATTCCAAAGGCAGCTTTGCACCTTGTTGGGCCTAATGGTACTGAGGGACAAAGACAATTGATCGCAAAATCTAAATCTGTGGTTGATTTGGGCTGGGTCGATGACCTAACTGAACTCATGTCACAATATCGTATTAATCTTGCCCCACTACGTTTTGGAGCGGGGCTCAAAGGGAAAATCATGCAATCCTTGAGCTATGGACTGCCTACAGTGAGTTCAAATATTGGTGCTGAAGGGCTTTTTTTAGTAGCGATAAAATCTCTTTCGCCGGCCCAAAATTCTGAGGAGTTTGTTGAAAAAGCGACACGTTTGTACGCTGATGAACATCTTTGGCGCGAGGCACAAATACAAGGCGTGACATGCATGCGACAACATTTTTCTTTGTCAGAAGCCTTTGCGCATCTTCAGTCCTGTCTTTTGGCTATCAAAAATGATCTGAAAGCCCATCGGCAGCGTTATTTTATGGGACAGATCTTACAACATCAATCCTTAAACGCTGTTAAGTATATGGGGCGTTGGTTGACCCTGAAAAACACTGAGATCAATCCAAAATAAATACATTGGCATCGACCATAAAGAGGCTGTTGACAAAAAACATTTTTCCGTTTTCCCAGAAAGAACGAAATAAAATGTCATCAGTCAAATAAACCATGCTGCCTTGACCTAAAGGATATTCGCCAAATACAAAACTATCGGTAAGTTTTTTCTTTGCATCAGCTCCTGAGAACCCGGAATAAGATTCAGCAGGACCTTCGAAATAACCGACATTATATCCTCGCTCGAGTTTTAAATAGGCATCATCATCCTGTTTTAGACTAAAATACACATCGGAATAACCAAAGGCCAGCGGATGTGTTGTATCGAGGTGAACTTTATAGATGCTGCCGGTAATTAAATCTTTGACGCCATGACGTTCGCGGTCTCCATAAGGGATCATGTTAGATTCATCTGAAGATTCGGGTGTAATCGATTTAAGTCCAAATCCATCTTGATCCGCAAAGACATTGACCGCTTGGTCAATGGCAATAACCTTTCCTCCTGAGCGCACCCAATCCTTCAGCGAATTTAGCTGCTGTTCTGAACGCATATTAGAATAATAGCCGCTTGGCATAACCAGAACATCAAATTGGGATAAGGTTTTGGCAGAAAAGTCGGCGGTATTTATTGGGGTAAAAGGATAGTTTAATTCTTGCTCCATAAAATGCCAAATCGTTCCGTAACTTAAGGAAGAGACGCCATCACCTTTGAGGACCGCAATACGATGAGGATTAATAAGTTTAATGTCTGTGGACCCCAGATCAACACCATTGTCGCTAAAACCGCTGCTCAGTGCTGTTATGAATCTCTCATGGGTACTGGCCAATTTGCGCAGGGTTTGGACGAAATCCTTGCGCTTGATATTGTCGCCCTTAGTGATGACCAAACTGCCCTCTGGAAACTTTTTCCCGCCAAAAGAGAGCGGTTTTTCACTAAATCGAACACGTATGCCTTTTTTGAGTAAGTCCGTCAAAAAATGAGCGTCTGCGACATCGCCCCATGGTGCAATAAATCCAGCAATAACTTCAGACTCAGCAGGCAATTGATAGCGCCCTTGATAGGGATTGTTTTGATTCGTTGGACCTACGTGCCGTAAATTACATTTTTGAGAAAAGCGACAGTGAAAATTGTCGCTTTTTTTAATGCAGTTTTTTAATAAATCTTACCGAATTCTGGCGAATTGATGCTTCTTTAACCGCGCGATCGTTTGCGTTTAAAAATGTGATGAAAGTCTCATTAAGTTGTTTATACTTCTCTTCCGGTTTTAAGCCGGTGCTTAGCCAATACAAGCCGTCACATGGATATGTGAAT
>CALJFV010000067.1 GCA_938074515.1 uncultured Flavobacteriaceae bacterium | reverse complement strand
TATGCAGTATCGTCTCGAATAATAATGGATTAGCCAACTTCAGCCCTGAATACAGAATGATCCTAAAGGATGTGGATATCGCTCCAGTTTTTGAAGGATGTGAGGCGCTTTCTACCAAAGAGACCATGGTATGTTTTGATGATAAAGTTACTGCATTCATAAAGCGCGAGTTTAACCTGAGCTTGGCACAGGATCTAAAGCTCCCTGAACCTAAACAAGTCGACGTGTTTTTTATCATTGACAATGAGGGTCAGGTCAGTGGGATGAAAGTCAGAAATTCTGAAGTCAACATTCAGGCAGAGATTCTTAGAGTCCTCAGGAAGCTGCCTTTAATGAAACCTGCAAAACATGACGATCAAAATGTTTCAGTTCTGTGCTCCTTAATTTTAACCTATGGTGATTCCTTGGAAGTTGACCTCGTTTATATTCCAGAGAGGCCAACGAGCAAAATTGCAAGTCTTATAAATTTGAATTTATGAAAAACTTGGTTTTCCTTTTAATCATGGTTTCGATCAATGCCCTAGCCCAAGTATCTGAGCGCGGCGATTCAAATGTTGTCGTGCCAAAGAAATTATTCATCCAAGACAATGTACAGCGCATTATTTATGATTATACTCAATCCGAGGATCTGGGGCTGATCGAGATGCACGCCCCAGCAGGATGGACTGAACCAATCATAAAAGCCCAATTTGAAATACGTGGCATTGTGTCTGAAGGTACTTTAGGTTTGGAATTCGAAAATGGAACAAAAACCATGACCAAAGGCCAAGGATTTTTTATACCAAAAAATACACTTGTTCGCATTTTTAATGCGGGTCAGGATGACTTAATTTTGGTCGAAGTATTAAGGCCGGCCTACAAAAAAGAATTGGTTCAAGAATTGTCGGACTTTACTCAATAATTTAGCTCGGCAACTAACTTATCCTCCCACCCGCGAAAACACATAAAACATCTCGCTGGCAATTTGCAAAGAACGCTTGTCGTATCGGGCTGCTTCCTCAGGGGTGTTGTCAAAAGCTTTAGGGTCTTCATACCTTACCGGGATTCTTTTCTCGGTGCCAGGAATAAAGGGACAATTCTCATCGGCGTGCGAACAAGTCATTACCGCAGCAAATTGTTCGGCCTTGTTAATGGGATCATCAAAAAGCTTTGAAAAAGCAGTGATCGGGGCATCCTGGTCCGAGTAAAATACGGAGTAGAGCGGATTGTTATCCCCTTGAGCCTTTACCTTAAAACCACTGCGCGTGATTGAGGCCACTGCCCGTTCATTAAAAGCGGTGATTTCCACACCCCCCGAATAGCATCGGGCAGGCACCCCGAAATAATCGGCCGCGGTCTGCGCCCATATTTGTGAAAACTGACTCCGGCGTGAATTGTGCGTACAAATAAAGTTAAGGTTGATTTCTTGACTTAGAGCGTGTTTGGATTGAATGTAATCAATCAGTACCTGCAGTACCTGAGTGCGCTCCTGAGTGATGGGGAGCTGTCGCGCTTTTTCTATAGTCTTTTCGAGTTCGGGATACAGATTTATTTTATCTCTTTTCATGACTGTACTAACGGCAAATAGTTTAACAACATCCTGAATCTGGGGTACAGGCATTTTTTGGCCTTTCTAAGGCAGATAGCCTTACTCTTGGCTTTTGCTCCGGGATCCCACAATTATCTTTGGCCAAACAATCCGTTTGTGTGGACCGCAGTTTAAAAATACCTTGTTCAAAGTCTAAACCGTACTTACCGATGGTGTCTCCCTGATACTCCACTTCGATTTCTATATTTTCCAGACCGAGTTGACGCTCAGAAAGTTCAATAATTCCGCGCAGCTTTTCAGCGCTGAGTCGATGGTCATAATCGGTAGCGGTAAACAATTGAAAATTGATTAAAGATTCCTTGCGCACGGTGCCCCCGCAGTCGATAAAATGCTTTTGAACACGACCCACCTCTGTGACATGAAAATGAGGGGGTACACGCTCACCACTCGGCAGGGTGAATATAATTTCGTGAAGTTCAGATAAGGCTGATTTGATTTCTGATAAGTTCATGGATTTGAGGTGATTATTTAATTTGAACGATTCTGTTTTTATTTCAAGGCTTATTTAGCGCCAAATATTTCACGGACTTAAGCTGCAATCCTCAGCAACAATCTTCCTTTTCTGCGGTTTCAAACTGATTAAAAATTGCATTAAACTGATTTCTTATCTCAGCCCAACGCTGTGGATTAATACAATAACTCACACGGGACCCCTCGATGGTTCCCTGAATAATGCCAATGTCTTTGAGTTCGCGAAGGTGTTGACTGATGGTGGCCTGAGCCAAACCGAGTTCCTGCACTAAATCCCCGTTAATACAGGCGTTGCTTTTTAAAAGGAATTGGATGATGGCCACGCGTGCTGGATGGTCAAAGGCTTTTGCCGCTGACGCAATTTGGTTTTGCGCCTGGGTAAATAAATCTGTTTTGGTTACACCCATAGTCTCCTATAATTTTTGACTTATAGTTTCATTGCAATATTACGATAAGTTTTATGTGCAAACAAAATATTCTACTGTAAAATCTGGATAAAACTACTCTGCATTATCTCAATTCAAACCTAAGTGTAGGGACAAACCCCACAACCATAATCAGTAATTTATCTCTTTGTTTTTATATTTTTGAGGATCAATCAGTAGGCCACCCCGAAAATGCAGAAAACCCTCTTCAGAGTTGATAAAATGGATTGTCCTTCAGAGGAAAATCTTATTCGCATGAAATTTGATGGATCTGCGTATATCAAACATTTAGAATTTGACTTAACCCATAGAATCTTAACGATTTTTCACGAAAGCGGTCTTGATCAAATCGAAAGTGCTCTTGCAGGGCTCAAATTAGGACACACAATGCTTTCAAGTGAAAGTACCCAGCAAACAGCTTTTGATAAAAATAAGGCTCAAAAAAGTGTTTTGTGGTCTGTTTTAATGATCAACTTGTTCTTTTTCATTCTCGAAATGACCTTTGGGATAGTTTCTCGGTCTATGGGTCTCGTGGCGGATAGTCTTGACATGCTCGCCGATAGTTTTGTCTACGCCCTGAGTTTAATGGCGGTGGGTAAATCGTTATTCCATAAAAAAACAGTCGCCAAAATTGCCGGTTATTTTCAGATAACTTTAGCCCTTATTGGATTTGCCGAAGTAATACGCAGAACCCTTTTTGGTCAAGAATTCCCAGACTACAGCACCATGATTATTGTCTCACTGGGGGCATTAATCGGCAATGGCTGGTGCCTTTATCTCCTACAAAGATCAAAAGACTCAGATCAGGCCCACATGAAAGCGAGTCTTATTTTTACTTCTAATGATATCATCATAAATTTAGGCGTTATTTTGGCTGGATTGTTGGTCTATTGGCTAGGCAGTAATATGCCAGATCTGCTGATCGGTGCCCTGGTGTTCATTATTGTAACCAAAGGCGCATTTCGCATCTTAAGTCTTGGTAAAAATTAGTGGCTTGCCCTTTTAATTGAAAAAAAATAAACATTAATCCATTCGCGATGAACATCAGATTAACCACACTTTTTTTCCTGTTTACCCTTTTGGGCTTTGCCCAAACTCCTGATTATTCAATTAAATCCTATCTAGAAGAAGGATTTAAAGCCCCGAACACCCACTATATCGGTGAGGCTTGGCTTAATGGATTGTTACAAGCAGACCAAGAGCTCCCCTATGGCATAACCAAAGCAATGTTTAAGGCAAATTCAACCTTAGATTGGCACTATCATTCTTCAGCACAGGTGCTTATTGTGGTCGAGGGTGAAGGCTATTATCAAGAAAAAGGAAAAGCACCCGTGCGCATGAAAACAGGAGACATCATCCGATGTGAAAAGGAAACGGAGCATTGGCATGCCTCGTCAAAAGAAAAAGACGTCACTTATCTTGCCCTTTACGGAGGAACCCAGCCTACGACATGGACCGAGGTGGTGACCCAAGAATATTATAATCAAGTAGCCCAAGAATTAAAAATTTAATTTGGCACCATGACCCATGAATTACACCAGCTTTTAAAAGCTTATTTATCCTACCATGAGCACGATCACAAAGTTGTTCTGGTTACACTGGTATCCTTAAACGGGCCCTCTTACCGAAAGCCTGGTGTTTGAATGATGATTACCCAGTCCGGCCCAGATGAATGGGGCAGTGAGCGGTGGCTATGTCGGCTTTTTAACAGGACTCATAATCTTAGGTTATCTCGCAGACGGGACCAACCTGACCATCATTAAAAGGCAATATGCAGGAAAACACCACAGAGATAAAACTTTAAATTGCTAAAGATTAATTTCCTTATTAAATTAGTGCTCAAAAAGCGCTATGATTGCAAGAACTAATGTAGAGGAACGCTTGAAAAAGCACCGTACACAGCAGATTACTGAGGCTAATCTTTTGGCAGAAATCAAAAATATCTTTAATCGCGAAGAAGAAAAAGATCAAGCGATTATAAGTCGCCTCCAAGATGAGCCACAAGCAGACTACAACGCCTTTGACCTAGATTTACTGGACACGGATCGCATCTTTCACCTAGATCACATCAAAGCAATTTGCATCGATTATCGGCTTCGGTTTTTGGACAGCAAATTATTTAAGGGGGCGCTTCCCTACGAGGCGATCAGTAAAATTAAAGCCCTGGAAAAAGAGCATAACCTCAGTCTGGATGGATTCAAAATCATGGCCCCCAGCAAATTGTTCAAGCTCGATAACGCTGATGACCCACTGCTTTTCGCGCCCATTGGAAATGGCTATTACTACCTCATACACAAATGGGGCAATGACCTAAGCCCTTTTAGAAAACTCGCCGTACTTCCGCTGAGAAATTTTGAAAACCTGATGGTTTTAACGGCGCTGGTTAGCTTAATTGCCTCTTTCTTTGTGCCAAATAGTCTCTTAAGCCTGAACACAACAGGGGTTCAATTTTTTCTGATCTTTCTTTTTATGTTCAAATCAGTAGCGGCGGTGGTGTTGTACTATGGTTTTGCCTCGGGCAAAAATTTTAATACTGCCATTTGGGACAGTAAATACTACAATACCATGTGACCAATACTGGGCTGAATGATCTGGGCAAGTTTCTTCAAAGAATCGTCGAAAGAGTCTAGGGCAAAACAATGATCATAGCCGGCTCTTGCGTCCGATTCAGTCACTAAGGCACTTAATTGCGCTCCTATTTGGGTTAATTTTCCAAAATCAAAAGGGTTCCAGGTTGGGGCCTACATGGTGGTGCCTC
>CALJFV010000066.1 GCA_938074515.1 uncultured Flavobacteriaceae bacterium | reverse complement strand
ATTTTGAATTGCCACTGATTAAGGTACGCACAAATTGGGCAATCGCTCTAGAAACGTTAACCGAATCAATCGCAGTACTGCCAAATGCAGCGTCAAAAAGTTCTGGATATGTTGCAGAATTTTGAAGGGCTGCTACGGCGTTGGGCCAAGTATTGGCCATTTCTAGCGGGTTCGTAACGGGTTCAAAAATTTGGTCTTCTAAAGATGCTGCACTCCCGTCCCAATTAAAAGGTCCTCGGCGGTTCCATGCCAGATTAAAAAGGGGCATGGAGTTACGTGTGCCTAATGAGCCGTTAATGCCAACGCTAAATTGGTTTGGATCGGAAAAGCCTCCACTTTGCAAGTGACAACTGGCACAGGATTGGGTGTTGTTCGCCGAAAGAATGGGGTCGTAAAACAGCGCTTTACCTAAAGCTATTCCCTCTACAGTTAGCGGATTATCTCGCGGAATTTCTGGGGGGAGTATCGAACTTTCAAAAAATGGAGGAATATCGAGTGCGGCAGGGGTGGCCATGTAATTAGATGAATCATCACTCATGCAGGCGGTGACTGCCAAGATCAATATTCCGTAAACTCCATTTTTAAGTATCATGTCCTATTTTTTAGGCGCGAAGCAGGAATTAATTTCCTCTGCTAAATACCCCATTAGCGCCATTTTCGCTCATTAGAATCTGTGCGTTGAAATTAGGCATAAGCATACTGAAAAGCTCGTAAAGATTCCAAGTATGAGGATTCTTGAACCATTCAGCAACATTCATTTGTATTTCAATATTGGTTCCTTCGCCGATTACCACCTCGCCTAAATCCACAGTAAATGAGGTGTCTTGAAGCGTGATGGGACTGGTGCTGTTGTCGTTGGCGCGAATAGCGTGGTACGCAAAACCTACCTCAGTTTCTGGAATGATTTGGGTGTTGAGGTACTTCCCTTCAAGTTTCATATAATGATAGCCACCACCCATCATCATAGGAACAATCCACACGCCCCCATCAGAGGTATTTAGGTCAGGATAATCTCCTGCGTTATCTTCATCGTCAAACCCAAAAGTAAAGGACACATTATAGGTTCCTTCTTCAAGGATCACATCAGGAGTAAAAGTTAAATTAATCCCTTCTCGGGCATCGACCAAATTATAATCGCCAGCGCTAAAACTATTGCCTTGTGCATCGGTAAAAGTAATGTCTGAAATAAGGTAGACTAACTTTGAAATCGTCAAAGACTCCCCACGCTCATTGACATATGTGGTGTTTTCATAATCAGCATTTTCGACAGGCACACCATCCCAATTATGCGTAAAACTAAAGCTTGGGCTGACCTCGGCCAGTGGGGTATCGTCGTTGTCCTTACATCCAGTAAACAAAAAAGCTGCGGTAAGAAAAGCAGCAATAATTTTAAGAATTATTTTATTCATGGCTTGTTTTAAAAATGTATCGGGTTATTGTCAATCTAAATGAAACAGGCTCTAGAATTAAAGCTTAGTATTTAGTCAATTTTATAAATCAAAATGTCTTTGTATCCACGGTTTTGTAAAATGTCTCCGTCGCTGCTCTCCGTATTGCCAACAATCATTAATGCACCGTCTAGGCCCTGTGCCGCACTTTCTGAAAAATCCAAGGAAGAGCCACCAATGGCTGCTTCAAAAATGATGGTCCCTTGAGCATCGACCACTACGGTCCAAGCGTCGTTTTCACCATTATTTGCGCTTACATCGATATCACTGCTGCGTGATGAACCTGTAATGCAATAAAGATTTTCATTCATGCGTAAAAGATCTTTAGCCGAATCAAACATGCTGCCACCCAAGCTTCTTTCCCAAATTAAATTTCCCTGAGGATTAATTTCAATAAGCCAGATATCGGCATTCCCATAGTTATTGCTGACGTCTTGATCATTGCTTCGCGCATCTCCTACAATTAAAAAATTTCCATCGAGGGTTGTCGCAATATCATAAGCAATGTCAATTTCACTTCCGCCAAATGACCTCGTCCACTCCAAATCACCTTGAGCGTCAATTTTTACGGCCCAATAATCATAGCTGCCTCTACTGTCGACGATGTCAAAGTCATCACTTTCTGCGGCGCCAATGAGCACGAAGCCGCCATCATTCGTTTGCATTACATTATAACTTCGATCATTATTACTGCCGCCAAAGTAACGCTTCCAGAAAAATTGCCCATCAGCGTCGAGTTTGATTCCCCAGTATTCTCCAACTCCATGAAGGGTCCCTGCGTTGTCGCGATCGTCATTGCCTTGACCGCCACTGGCTGAAACATCGAAGAATCCGGTAACCATAAGGTCCCCTTCTCTAGTTTCAATAATATCTTGAGCTTGGTCACTCCCTGGGTAACCAAAATTTTGACACCAAATTTCATTGCCCTGTGCATCAACCTTTAAAATAAAATAGTCGTGAAAACCTCCATTACTTCCCGTAAAACAGTTGTCACTTCTGCTATAGCCCACAAGAACATATCCGCCATCAGCCGTTTTCGTCAGGCCCGTGGCCAATTCATCATCGTCACCACCGTAAACCTTAGTCCAATCAACCCCTCCATCGGGACGCACGCGCATGAGAAAATAATCCGCATCTGTGGTTGATTTTAATCCTGCAAAGTGTCCGTCATTGCTGTAGGTTGAGCCGACGACCATAAAGGCCCCGTCATCTGTACTGATCACTCCTGTGGCCTGGTCAATACCACTGCCACCAAAGCTTTCAACCCAAGCTAGGCTGCCGTTGAATGCTGCAGGCGGATCAGTAATAATAGGGGTTTCATTGTCCGATTTACAGCCAATCACCACCAATCCCAAGATTAGATACAAGTACATTGATGATGTTTGAAACAGATTCATGAAAGAGGAATAAATTTTGGTAAAAAGTTATTCAGCGACGAGCTTTAGTGTTTGTAGATTATTGACAGTAACCATATATACTCCTGAATTCAAATGACTGATATCTAAATTGAATTCTTGTTGATCAAAACCGTTTACAGAAAGTACTTCCTGCCCCAAGAGATTGTGCACGACGATTGACTTAATTGGGTTGTTCGCACTGCGTAAGACAACAAAGTCATTTGCCGGGTTTGGACTCATGGTAAATGCCTGAATCTCCTGATCCTGCAGACCGAAATTTTCCGATTTAACTAAGGTGAATCCACCTTCTCCCGAAATCACAATATTACCACTAGCGAAATAGGGATAGACATTCCACGTTCCGTTAAAATTGACGTTGTCGTTCGCTGGAAAGGTGTCGAAATATCCAATTTCTGTCATCTGCTGATTGGCAATATTAGAAATGTCGATTACACGCATGCCACCACTGTAGTTAGCCAGGTAATAACGATCCCCTTTAACATAACCATTGTGATCAATTGAGGCGATGTTGCCAAAATACTGGAAAAAATAAAAAGGATTGTCCAAGTCGGACACATCTGCGACGATGGTCCGGGTGTTAAACCCAAAAGCATTTTCGTCGAGCTCGTCCCCAATGAGTAAAAAGCTTCTATCTTCGGTAAGCCAACTTTGGTGGGTGTAGTCTACACTGCCATAATTTATTGAAGAAATAAGCTGTGGATTGTTCTTATTGGTTACATTAACGATAACCACTTGATTTTCATTACTCCCCACATAAATTTCCTGTCCTTGGTAATCGGCATCTGGGCCGTCGTATATGATTACTTGGGCATCATGTGTGTATCCACTGCCAGAATATCCTCCTGCAGGTGTAGGGTTTAATGGGTTAGTGATGTTGATGAAATGTGGTCCCCCGTTAAAGGTGCCAGTCCCAACGGCATAGGCAAAACCAGTTTCTTCGTTGATAACGATATTGTGGGCGCTGCCAAATTCATTGTAATGGGCGTCCGCGGTAAAAGTCTCCGGGGGGTTAGCAACATTACGAAGGCGGGTCAAATCAAATACCTGCATGCCGTGTCCGCCTGCTTCACTGACGATAAATGCATAATTGTTATACACTTTTATGTCTCGCCAAATACTGGGCGAGGTGTGGGTTGGGAGTTTACCCAAGTACACTATGTTTACAGGATCCGAAATGTCAATAAATGCCGTTCCGTTATCCAGACCTACCAAAGCATATTCTTTGCCATTAGTGGGATCCGTCCAACCCCAAGAATCATTCCCGTCTCCAGCCGACAATTGGGATAGGTAAAGTTTCGATTGCATAAAATAACCTTCACAAGGGAAGCCAAAGGACATTCCTCCATCACAAGGAAATTGAGCCATCATGCTTGCTGAGGCGAACAACGCAAGGATAAAATTGATTTTTTTCATTCTATAAATGTTAGTGGTTGTTAGCTAGCGGACGATTAATTTTTTAGTCACAGTGTTGTTGATGGTGACAAAATAAATTCCTGAACCCAGGCCAGACACGTTAAAGTTGGCGCCTTCTTGCGTGATGGTATATCCAAGATCAATCACTTTTCCAGAAATGGAATAGAGTTGTAGTTGATTAAGCGTACCATTTGTTGAGCTGAGTTGGACAAAATCACTTGCAGGATTTGGGCTCATACTCAGTCCTTGAGCGAAAAATTCATTGACCCCTAATTCTTCTACTGTTAATACAAAACTACAGCTGTTTGTATTTCCAGAAGGATCAGTAGCCACAAAAACCATGTTGTAAGTCCCAAAGGTAACCTGAGAACCTGAGGGAGGGGACTGAGTCAAGCTGACCACATCGCAATTGTCCGCAGCAGTAACCCCCATGGCTAAATAGTTAGGAATAGTAAAGAAAACGCTCCCTGGCTCTGGATTGCCGGTCATGTCGCCTGGACACTGAATAGAAGGCAGGGTGTTATCCACCACCGTGACCTCTGTAGTGCAGGTTGCGGTATTACCAGCCACATCTGAAACAGTCAAAGTCACTGTAATTGGGGCACCTACGTCGGCACAACTGAAGATATTTGGACTCACCGTAGTTGAGTAAAACCCGCTGTTATCGCTAGACCCACCGTCGACATTGCTTCCTGAAATGGTGACATTTCCAGCCGTGTCTAATACTGCTGTGTAAGGGGCGCAGACTGCTACTGGAGGGGTGGTATCGGTTCCACTTACTGAGGCACGGACCATAAAGAACCCATTATCAATGTCGTTAATGTTTATATTGCCACTGCCAAAAAACGGGTATACATTCCATACACCGCTAAAGCTGGTGTTGTTATTGTTGGGAAAACTATCAAAGTATCCGGACTCATTGAGACTGCCTGGTGTGGCGATGCCACTGATGTCAATCACACGCATTCCGGCCGTATAGCTTGATAAATAATATTTGTTGCCCACCACATAACCATTGTGATCAATCGCTGCAGTGGTTCCAAAATACTCATCGTGAAATACCGGATTGTCTAAATCTGAATAATCTGCGATTATCGATCGTGTATTAAATCCAAAACTACTTTCGTCTAATTCATCTCCTATGATGAAATAACGTTGATCCGTCGTTAACCAACCTTGGTGGGTGTAGTTTACATTACTGTAATTAAAATCGGCTATAAGCTGGGGATTGGCTTTGTCCGTGACATTGACAATGACTGCACGGTCTTCATTATTCCCAAAATACAGTTCTTGACCCTGATAATCTGGATCAGGTCCGTTGTAAATGACCACTTGTGCGTCATGGGTATAACCACTTCCTGAATATCCGCCTTCATCAACTGGATTTAAAGGGTCTTGAATATTAATAAAATGTGCTCCACCACTGTAGGTGTTGGCGCCGACAGCATAAGCATAGCCTGTAGCTTCATTGATGACGATATTATGCGCACTGCCAAAGTTTGCAAAATGAGCATCTTCAGTAAAGGTAACCGGGGGATTGCTAACATTGCGCAAACGTGTAAGGTCAAAAACTTGCATTCCATGACCACTCGCCTCACTCACGACAAATGCATGATTACTGTAGACTTTGATATCACGCCAGGAACTCGACTGGGTGTGTGTGGGTAATTTCCCCAGGTA
>CALJFV010000065.1 GCA_938074515.1 uncultured Flavobacteriaceae bacterium | reverse complement strand
TAATTGCCTAAATCTTAAAAAAGTCCCCCACATTAATATTAACATAATTGCGTTATCTTTAAAGGCAATATCAGCTCTATGCGAACTCTTAGCGATTTTACTCGTTGGCTATTTGTGGTGCTTTCAGCCCTAATTGTCTCTCTGATTGCCTGGAACACCTACCGACTCTTTACCCAACTCAAAGAAAACGAGCGACACAAAATGTCCATTTGGGCCGGTGCTTTTGAAGAATTTCAGCAAGTTGACATCACCAATAAAGACTGGAACAGCAAACTTATTCTCAATATTCTGCAGAGCAACACCACAACGCCAATGATCCTCTACACCCACAAAGAGGATGCCTATTCAGTCAATAATCTCTCTGACGAAGTCCTTAAAAACCCGGAAAATCGACAAGCATTAATCGAGCAATTTAGTTCTGAATTCAATCCTATTGAAATCCGTTACAACAACGAGTTGCTTCAAACCATTTATTACGGAAACTCTCCGGCAATAACCAAAATAAAATACTACCCTGTTATCTTGTTCGTTATTTTGATCTTGTTTTACTCAGCCTTGGTGTTTTTTTATAATACCTCAAAATCTGCAGAGCAAAATAAGCTCTGGGCGGGTATGGCCAAAGAGACTGCGCACCAAATAGGGACGCCTTTATCGTCTTTAGTGGGCTGGACAGAATTATTGAAAGACCAGGATATCCCTGAAAATTATATCACAGAAATTGAAAATGACATCAATCGACTAAAAAAGATTACGGATCGATTTTCTAAAATTGGCTCAACACCAACCCTCACACCAATGGATATTGTCGCACTGACCAGAGAAACTTGCCGTTATCTCGAAAGTCGGAGTTCAAACCTAATCGCCTTTGATATAGATCTTCCTGACACGACCATACTCGTGGCACTCAACGCCGAACTCTTTAGCTGGACTTTAGAGAATTTAGTTAAAAATGGAATAGATGCCATGCGCGGACAAGGCACAATTTCCATCGGCCTTAGTGCACAAAATAAGCGAGTTTTATTGCATATCTCAGACAGCGGAAAAGGCATTCCCAAAAGGTACTTTAACAAAATATTCCGCCCCGGCTTTACCACAAAAAAACGCGGTTGGGGCTTGGGACTTTCCCTAGCGAGACGCATCGTTGAAGACTATCATCGCGGAAAAATCCGTGTTTTAAAAAGCATCAAAGACCAAGGGAGTACCCTTGAAATAAATCTCCCTGAAGTTACCTAATAATGCTTGTCAAAGAATTTGTCATACATCGCGCTGACATAAACAATCACTGTCCAAATTGTTTTTCTGCAAGGGGCATGGTTTTCTCATTTATTCAAAATAAAAAAGAAAATTCGTGGGTGGTTATTACCTCAGCAGAGATCCAAGAACAACTCTTTTGTCAGCATTGCAACCAAGAAGTTTATCCCGGATCATGGGACGAAGCGATAGAGCGGGTTTATGCCTATCAAAAAAAGTGTTTTAAGCCGATGCCACCGGGAGTCAAGCTTAAAAAGAAAGGGAAGATTGTCTTAGGGATCGCGCTGGCAATTCTTTTCAGCGGGGTGGCCCTTTGGATTAGTCTTCGAAATGGCTGGCTATAGCCTTTGCCAAGGCTTCAAACTCTCGCGGACTCATTCCAGTTTTTTGAACAAATCTAATGTCGTCCATATGATTTAGTGGAATCAAGTGCACATGCACATGGGGTACCTCTAGACCGATCACAGACATGCCAATTCTCTTGCAAATAATGGTTTTCTCTAGAGCTTTGGCTACTTTTCTAGAAAATTCCATCAAACCATGATAAGTTTCTTGATCTAAGTCAAATAGCTTATTAACCTCCTTTTTAGGAATGCACAGCGTATGGCCTTTGGCATTGGGATTGATGTCTAAAAAAGCCAAAAAATCATCGGTCTCTGCAACTTTATAACAAGGTATGTTTCCCTGGATTATCTGTGTGAAGATACTGGCCATTATTAGTCTCGTGAAATGTGTATAATTTCGAAATTCATTGTTCCGTTGGGGACTTGAATTGCCGCGATTTCACCAACTTTTTTACCCAACAAACCCTTGCCGATGGGTGAATCAACAGAGATTTTTCCTGACTTTAGGTCAGCCTCACTTTGGGCCACCAATTTATAGGTCATCTCCATATTGTTCGTTGTGTTTTTGATTTTAACCGTAGAATGGACCAAAACCTTAGAGGTGTCCAATTGAGATTCATCGATTAAACGGGCGCCAGCCAAGGTCTCTTCGAGCTTGGCAATACGCAATTCGAGCAAGCCCTGGGCTTCTTTGGCCGCATCGTACTCCGCATTCTCACTTAAATCCCCTTTGTCGCGGGCATCGGCAATCGCCTGAGACGCCTTTGGCCGCTCTACATCACGCAAACGATCCAGTTCATCGCGCAATTTTTTTAATCCTTCTGCCGTGTAATAAGATACTTTACTCATAATCAACTTGTTTAAAAAAAATATTCCCGAACATTACGCCTTTTTTAGAAAGCTAGGTTGTGCTGTTGGGAATAAAAAGATCCCATGCGTAATGGGATCTCTTACAAAGATATAAAAATTTTATTCTGATAACTTTATCGTAAATTTCGCGTTGTACTTAAAAAGTTGGTTTTAGACCTAATCCATGAAAAAATTATACGCTTATCCCCTTTGGACCTTTCTCATTTTAACCATAATCAGTTGTGGGGGGGAAGACGACACACGGTTGATTAATAATCCATATCTGAATCCGATTCCGGTCTCCCTTAATTTAAATCTCAACTTACCCCAATACAACTTATTGAAGTATCCAGGTAATTTTGTTGTGCTCAACAATCAAGGAGTCCGGGGGGTGGTGGTCTATAATGTCAACAACAGTCTTTATACCGCATTCGATTTAAGTGACCCAAATCACAGTCCTAATAACTGCTCAACCATGACGCTTTTAGGCATCGTCGCAAGTTGCCCGTGCAATGATGGCAATCGTTATGACCTGGTTACAGGACAGCACCAATCTGAAAGCCAAGCTTATCCAATGCTGCCCTATCGCGCTCAGCGTAACGGTGATGTTCTGACCATCAGCAATTAAAAACCAAGGGTTACGCCCGCTAAAATATTGAACAATGCTTGAGGATAATACCCCGTCCCCTCAATAGTGGTTATCGTATCGGGCACAGAAAAATCATCGTCATAAGTATAATAGTATCCATTGCTGCTATAGGCCGAACTAAAAATATTATTTGCCAGGACCTCGACGGACATTGTTTTTCCTATCCAAGGTTTGGGTAGTGCATAGGACAGGGTTAAATCATGGACTGTATAGGCGGGTAAAAGTGAAACAGCACTTTCGGTGTTGCTCATGAACTGATCCCCTACATGGCGCGTCGTCCAAGAAAAACGTGCCCCTCCAAAGGGTGCGTACACTAGCGTCCCACTTGTGATCAAACTCGGCGCAAATGAAATATCTGTTGTTCCTAAATTTTGTAACACCCCGTTAAATGTTGTTACAAAATCTAAATTTTTGTTTTGACTCAAAGCCACTGCCGACTGCAAAGACCACTTTCTTGTGAGTTGCAACGACCCCTCAAATTCTAGCCCTGTACGATAACTGCGGCCACTGGTGGCTCGAATAGGTGCGCCACTATTGTCTATCGCCCCCGTAAGCACGAGTTGGTTTTGATAGTCCATATAATAAGCCACGACACTATACTGATAGGCAAGACCTTTGGAAGTTTGTCCTTGAGCGCGCCAACCGAGTTCGTAATCGTCCAAGCGTTCTGGGGTAAAAACACCCTGTTCAAAATCGCTACGTCGAGGTTCCCTGTGTGAACGGCCAAAAGAAGCATAAAGCAACTGATCCTGACCAAAGTTTCTGGTGAGCCCAAATTTTGGGTTAAAAAATGCATATTCTTGACGTACATTCAGCGGTACTAAATCAGACGTAATGCCTGACGTGCGATAACTGATCCAACGCTCTTGCAGGTCGGCATAAACAGACCAATGTTTGCCCATGCGCAAGTTTACCTTTGAGAAAATACTGGTTTCATTTTTATCGCCATTGCCCGAGTAATAACGCTGCCTTGGATTGGCCTCGGGGGCGTACCGCGCCCAAATTAATTCTCCAAAATGATCTCCACCGTAATAACTCGTATAAATTCCTGAGGTCCATTCTATCTCCGGCCCCTGATAATTCAGGTGAGCATTTAAGGCGTAAAAATTATTATTCAACCAGCGTCGACGCACTAAATCCGTGGCACTAATGCTTTGACCATCGACCACAACTGGACTCAGTCCATAAGTCGCCAAATCGGCATCACTACTAAAGAGTACTGACTGGCTATACCAAGCATCGACATACTCTTCAAAAAAACCACGACCGTGGGTATAATTCAATGAGACTTGACTGTCCCAACGATTGGACAAATCTTGACTCCAAAGCAATTGAACATGGTCTTGTTTGTAGTTATCAACTTGTTGATCGTAAAAACCTTCCAGGTTCCCCTGATCATCAAATTGAGCCCCCGCAGGATTAAAGCGCCGATTTTCATCCATTGTCGCCTGATCAATTCCGTACCAAGATTGATATGTGATCTCACGACCCCCAAAACCAATAAGGCTAACTTTACTGTGCTCGGACTCGTAATCTCCTTGAAGCCAATATGCGGTTAAATCACTCGAAGCACGCTCAATATAACCATCGCTATCAATTTTAGACAAGCGACCAGAAAATGAAAAGCCGTCTGATAGTGGTCCAGAGGAAAATTTAAGATTATGTCTTTGGGTATTAAACGAACCACCACTGCTCTGAATTTGAAGGCTAGGCTCGGATTGAGCCTTAAATGTGGACAAATTTAAACTTGCCCCGAATGAACCTGGCCCAAAGGCCGTACTTCCCACCCCGCGCTGAAGCTGCAAGTCCTCAACTGAAGAACCTAAATCGGGTAAATTAACCCAAAAAACGCCCTGGCTTTCAGCATCGTTCTAGGGAATTCCATTAATGCTCACATTGACCCGAGTCGCATCGCTCCCCCGCACGCGGAGCCCTGTATAACCGATTCCTGCCCCAGCATCACTGGTGGCAACAACCCCGGGTAAATTTTGAATTAAATAGGGTAAATCTTGCCCTAAATTCAAGGGCGCCAAATCTTCAGCGGTAAGATTTGATTGTGTAATTGGATCCTGAGCCTTGGCTTTGGTTGCTTTGAGCAGAACTGCACTTAAGGTTTGGATTTGAGTTGAGTCTTGAGGTTGTGGCTCTTGGGCCAAAAGACTGCCGCAGAGACTCCCTACAGCAAAAGTTAAAAATAAAGGTTTCATTCGTAAATAATTTACGAATAAAAGGGGCCATTATTCCGTGGTTCTTAATTGATTTTTGTCGATTTAACGACACTAAGTTCAGAAACTAATTCTGCACATTTTCCTAAACAGCATTACCTGTTCAAGGTTCTATGGGTATAATCTCAGCCGATCAAATTCTACTTTTTTTGAAATGTGATCAGCACCCCTTTGAGATGATTTGGCAAATTTATACAAAGCCTGTTTAGGCACAAAAAATTATCTGGAATAAATTTAAATCCAAGACCTCCGAACAGCAGGAGACAATTCAAATGGCCGCCTCAAAGACCATTTTTTTAAATTAATGGCCGATGTGCTTTGGCCAGCAAATCGTTTACGGTTTTTACCGGGTTAAAGGTCTCTATGGGCACAGCAACGAAAACCGTATGCCACTTTGCCATAGCTCCATTCCATAATCCGGGCAGCTCAAGGGCTTTTAATGGCTTACCTTGATGCGTTTTGTGAGCGATAATACTCATGCGCTCGTCCCTATAATTCATTAAATTATAGGGCTTACCCTCATGATCGCGCAATCCGCAAACTAAGTCCACAGGATTAAAATGAGTGGCCTGAGCAAAGACATCCATATGTCTTGAGTTGTTTTTGTCGAATTGGGCCCCTTCCAAAATCTGAAGACTTGGTACTTGATGTTCATCTTGAATCCAAAACGGGCCTCCTCCTGGAGCTCCAGTATTGGCCACCACACCACAAACGCGAAGTGGACGATAAAGCAATTGATAGGCCTCTTGGGCTGTTTTTGCCAGGGTTCGCATGCCAAAACTCTTCCATAAAAAGGCATTCAACGCATCCATTGAAACCTCCTCCGGTTTCGTTGACAAAGTCCTTAAATACTGGTGTATTTTTAATTGATAATCCAATAAAATTCCGGCAAGTCCCTTTTTATAGAGCGCCATACCGGGGAGCTCCTCTTGGACAATCACATTGTCAATATTCTTGATAAAGACAATATCGGCATTGACCTCATTCAAGTTTTCGATCAAAGCCCCGTGGCCGGAGGGCCTAAATATGAGCCGACCATGTTCATCACGAAATGGCTTGTTCTCTAGATCAACCGCAATGGTCTTGGTGCTCTCCTTTTGAAAAGAGTACGAAATATGATAATTCTTCTTGGTATGGCGCTCTAATGATGACTGTATTTGGGAAAACTCCCTTTTAAATCCGTCTAAATGCTCAGGAGAAAACGTAAAGTGGGTGTAGACTTCATCCTTTGACCCTGCATAAAAAGCCCCCTCATAAAGTTGCTCCTCAAATGCAGTTCGTATATTTTTTTTATACCGATGAAAGGGGATAAGGCCTTTGGGCAGGCTTCCGAAATTCAGTCCATGTTCTTGAACCAGAACAGAAACCATGGTATAAAAGCGCTTTTCTTTAGTCCAAGTTTTAAATTCTGGATATAGCTGACGAATCCGCTGACGAATCAAGTCCACAAAAGGAAATTCTTTTAGATTGCGGTAAAACGTGGCAACAGCCTGATTCTCGGGCTGAGACAGATAAGTATTGAGACGCTGTTGGTTTGGATCAAATGCACTTAAAAAATCAAAAAGAAAACCAAACATACGTGTTGCCGCGCCTGAGGCTGGAACAAATTTGACCACTTCCAATGCATTTGATTGCTGCTCAAAAACACGAGCCCAGTTTCGCCATTGATCCGCAGAACAATCAATGATTCCATCCCCAATGGTGGCCGGGCGTAAAACATCGAGCGCGGGCACTCCTTGTTCAAAGACCTGGATTTGGGCCATAACTTGAGCCGCTACAATCCCTAATTCTTGAATATCTTTTAAATCACGAGGGTCAAACATGAAGATTCGGCCATATTTTGTTGATGAATTTACAGGCTTGATCCATTCTTTGATTGTGGGCTCCATTGATTTCAATAAAATGAGCCTTTCTTTGAATCAAATCTGCCTTAAAGATACTGAATAAGGCATCCCGTTCCAAGGGTTGATCGCGCAGGTCATCGGCCTGCCAAGGAATGTCAGGCTGCATCAATAAATAGACTGTTTGGGCCTTTGATTTATCGGTCAGTGGTGGAATTTGCCCCCAATTCGATCCAAAATAATACCTAAAGTAAACCGCTAATTGATGAATATTTGTGTCTAAAAATACAGGACAAGGGCGAAAAAGGGATGAGATCGCCTTTTTTTGAGCCGCTTCTAATCCCTCATGCTGAGCGCTTAATTGACCTTCAATCAAAGACCTTATGTCTTGCTGAGCGACGACTCGTTTTTGGGTATCCCAAATATCCTGGGCATAGGTCCGGAGATATTCAGGAACTAAAACCCCAGAATAATGTTCCGTTAGGGCTTTTGCAAGGGTTGATTTACCGCTACATTCTGGACCAAACAGAACAATTTGAGGAGAAAAGATTTGATCTGAGATAGCGATAAAACAATGAATTAAGGGGGTTGCTATGAATTTAAGGTCTTTCGCCAGGCCTGTAAACCTTGAATCGCGAGTAGGGTAAATATAAGATATTGAATCGAAAGCATTCCAAGTCCACGATAAGCGTAAAGCGGTACGGTGATGATATCCGCAATGATCCAAAGCATCCAATGTTCAATTTTTTTGTTGGCCATGTACCACATCGCTGTGAAGAATATGCCTGAGGTCACCATATCGACGTAGCTGAACCACTGCATTGAATAGTCAAAGGCTTGATAGACTCCATAGGTCACCCCTACGGTAAGTAAAAAAAATACAAACCCAACCCAACGCTCTTTTAGATTGGTGTGACTTATGAGATATCTTGGTCCGTCCTGGTTATACCGGGTCCACTGATACCAACCATATAGACTCATTAAACTGTAGTAGACATTCATCATCATATCGCCAAAATATTGAGCTTGATACAATAAGTAAACCGTCAAAGCAGTCCCGATAAGGCCCGTGGGATAAACCAGAACATGCGCCTTCTTAGCATACCACACGCTGAGTATTCCGCAAATAAAGGCAATAGACTCAATGATAATTTGTGCCATCCCGGCCGCTTTGTATGGGCCTATAAAGAAATCGATCAACGTTTCCATATTTCTAATAATAGGTCAAAGATAAAACTTCCTCTATAGCAGTACCGATAACCACCATGTCGGCACCAGCAGCCCAAGCGGCCTCAATCTGCTGAGTGCCTCGTAGACCACCCCCAACAATTAATGGAAGATTTGTCTGTTTTTTAATCATCCCAATGACCTCTTCAGGAATCGGATTTTTTGCCCCACTTCCTGCCTCCAGGTAAATCGATTTTGCCCCCATATAATAGGCCGCCATCGCACGATTTAGGATCTTATCAGGATCACTTAAAGACATTGGATGGGTTTGTGTGACGCGGGCCACAGCGCTATCAGTTCCCCCATCAATTAATAAATATCCTGTGGCAATAGCAAATAAATTCATGGCCTTTAGTTTGGCCGCAGCACGCTCCTGCTGGAGTATTAGATATTCAGGATTATCCCCTGAAACAAGTGATAGAAATAATAAAGCATCTGCCGCAGGACTAATTTGCTCGGCATCTCCGGGAAAAATCCAAACAGGACGTTGGGTTTGCCTTTTAAGCGTCACGATTAAGTCATGTGTGGCTCCAGGAGCCACGGTACTGCCCCCAACAAAAATATGTGTAGTGTCATTGGGTAAGTGATTTAATAATTTAGGAACCAAATCTTTCCCGCACTTATCTGGATCAATAAGTACCGCGAGTTGCTTTTCTCCCTTTTGTATGCGCATCGTCCATTGATCTAAGGGATTCGACTGATCACCGGCGTTGTTTAATTCAGTCATTAATCGATGCATCTTTGGTCATTCCACAGATATATTCGTGAGTCATAAATCCTTGGTATATAAAATTACGCTCTTGACCTTTTGTTATTTTTCCTTGGGCCTGCACAAAAGCTATCTCATTTAAGGGCAAAGGTGTTGTCTGATCAGTATCTGCTCGCCATTGATTGAGTTCAATATCCTTTAAAAACCCCAAACCAGGCATGGCTGCCATTTTATAAATACTTTCTTTGGCCGTCCAAACATAGGTATACTGATCGACTGTTTCATGGGCAATATCGCTGAGTTCTTGGCTAATGCCGGGACAAAACTTATGGGCAATACGCAAAATTTTAGGCCGTCGCAACTCTATATCAATCCCCACTGGATAGGGTGCCACAATAATGGCTGAACGTGCGTGAGAATGGGTTATTGAAATATATTTCCCCGAGTGCAAAAATGGCTTGCCGTATTGATCGTAATACAAATCATCATCAGATAAACCCGCAGATTGGAGTAATGCGCGTACGCTAAGAAACCCCTTGCGATGCACCAGGCTTTTCATCGAGTCGAAACGCACTTTACTTTGATCTGTCATCGTGCCCAGGACCAACAATTGTTCCAATGTTTCTGAGATATCCCAAAGGTATACAGTGGCCTCAGGCCATGGGTTAATCGTTCTAAAAAGTGGCATTGAGTCTAAAAAATGTTCCGTACTTTTGTCGGCAAATTCGAATCCATCAAATATAACAATATGCCCACAAACACAGTGCCTTACGTACCGTTTAAAGTGAAAGATATGTCCCTAGCTGCCTGGGGACGCAAAGAAATTGAACTCGCCGAAGCAGAGATGCCTGGTCTTATGGCCTTGCGCGCTGAATACGGCGACAGTAAACCCCTTGCCGGCGCCCGTATCGCGGGTTGTTTACACATGACCATACAGACGGCTGTGCTGATTGAAACCCTACAAGCCTTGGGTGCCGAGGTTACTTGGAGTTCATGTAACATCTTCTCGACTCAGGATCAGGCGGCCGCAGCCATTGCTGATGCCGGTACTGCAGTTTATGCATGGAAAGGCATGAACGAGGAAGAATTTGACTGGTGTATCGAACAAACCCTGTTCTTTGGGGAAGATCGTCAGCCACTGAATATGATTTTAGATGATGGGGGTGATCTTACCAATATGGTTTTAGACCGTTATCCAGAACTCGTGGCTGGGATTAAAGGTCTGAGCGAAGAAACCACCACAGGAGTACACCGTCTTTACGAGCGTATGGAAAACGGCACCTTGCCACTTCCTGCCATCAATGTAAACGATAGTGTCACCAAAAGTAAATTCGACAACAAATACGGTTGTAAAGAAAGTGCGGTAGATGCCGTGCGCCGTGCCACCGACATCATGCTGGCTGGAAAGCGCGTGGTGGTCTGCGGTTATGGTGATGTGGGTAAAGGAACTGCCGCCTCATTCCGTGGGGCTGGTGCCATAGTCACGGTGACTGAAATCGATCCGATTTGCGCATTACAAGCCGCTATGGACGGTTATGCGGTGAAAAAACTCGAGACCGTAATCGAAACAGCGGACATCGTGGTGACCGCTACTGGAAACAAGGACATCGTTCAAGGGGCTCATTTTGCTAAAATGAAGGACAAAACCATCGTGTGTAATATCGGTCACTTTGACAATGAAATCGATGTGGCTTGGCTTAAGGCCAATGCCGACGGTCCAAAAGTAGAGATCAAACCTCAGGTCGATAAGTATACCTTAAACGGCAAAGACATCATTCTTTTGGCCGAAGGTCGCTTGGTGAATCTGGGTTGTGCCACAGGACACCCGAGTTTTGTGATGAGTAATTCATTTACCAACCAAACACTCGCTCAAATCGAGCTTTGGAACCACACGGACAAATACGAAAACAAAGTCTATATGTTGCCAAAGCACCTGGATGAGAAAGTTGCGGCTTTACACCTTGAGAAAATCGGAGTAGAGCTCACCGAGCTGCGTTCAGATCAGGCTAAGTACATCGGGGTCACCCCTCAGGGGCCCTTCAAGCCAGAGTACTACAGATACTAGGCAGACCAATTTCTGTTGGCTCATTTTAATTAGGAGACATAGAATCATAAGGTCAGACCGAAGAGCCACGGACATTTCATAGCCGAGCTCAGAGTTCGTTTCCTATTCATAAAAAAAGCCCCATCAAATGACGGGGCTTTTCAATTTCTCGAATGAATAAGTCCTAGGCTTCCCCTTGAGGAACGATGGAAACAAAAGATTTTCCGCCTTTTTTCTTTTCAAATTTTACAGTACCGTCCACTCTAGCGTGTAATGTATGGTCTTTTCCAAGATATACATTCTCCCCTGGGTGATGTTGTGTACCGCGTTGTCTTACGATGATATTTCCAGCAATTGCAGCCTGACCACC
>CALJFV010000064.1 GCA_938074515.1 uncultured Flavobacteriaceae bacterium | reverse complement strand
TAATGACGCCTTCTTTACCAACTTTTCCAAACGCTTCAGCGATTAGACTTCCGATAGCCTCGTCATTATTTGCTGAAATTGAAGCGACTTGCTGAATTTTCTCAGAAGAGTTACCCACTTTAGTAGATTGTTTTTCTAAGTCTGCCACAAGAGCAATAACTGCTTTGTCAATTCCTCTTTTTAAATCCATTGGGTTTGCCCCCGCAGCAACGTTTTTGAGCCCTTCTTTTACGATGGCTTGGGCCAAAACGGTCGCCGTAGTGGTACCATCTCCTGCTAAATCATTAGTTTTAGAAGCTACTTCTTTAACCATTTGAGCACCCATATTTTCAAGGGCATCTTCCAGCTCTATTTCTTTAGCCACGGTAACTCCATCCTTAGTCACTTGTGGACCTCCGAATGATTTACTAATGATTACGTTACGTCCTTTAGGACCTAATGTCACCTTTACGGCGTTTGCCAATGCATCAACGCCTCGTTTGATGGCGTCTCTTGCTTCGATATCAAATTTTATGTCTTTTGCCATAGTTGTAATTTTTAAAGATTAAATAATGGCTAGAATATCATCTTCACGCATGATGAGATAATCCTTACCGTCAAGTTTTAATTCATTTCCTGCATATTTGCCATATAAAACTGTATCGCCCACGGCTACGGTCATTTCGTGATCCTTCTTTCCTTTGCCTACAGCAACAACAGTTCCTTGTTGTGGTTTTTCTTTAGCTGAATCTGGAATGTAGATTCCCGATGCTGTTTTAGTCTCTGCCGCCTGGGGCTCGACTACCACGCGATCTGAAAGTGGTTGAATTTTTAAAGCCATATGTAAATGATTTAATTAATTTTTTTGTGCCTAACTATAGACATAAACTGTGCCATGGCATTTTTGACAGCTTACTAAGGGGAGAATGTGTCAAATTGACATTTATCGATTATTTTTTGAGCAATCTGTCATTGGTGATCAATAATTAGCTGGAACTGCCATAGTTGTACCCCATCAGACACATGTAAAAAATACGTACCCTCCTCCATAGCGAGTGTATTGATGGTCTTTTGGACATTACTGCTTTGACCGGCATAAACATTTTGGCCCAAAGCATCAAAAATATCGATGTTGTAGCTTCCTGCACCCAAGCCACTAAAGTCAAGGTGGAAGGCGTCATCAGAGGCATTTGGGTAAGGAAAGACAGGAGACTGTTGTTGCCCTGAGCCATTATTTCCATGGGTGACAGATTTTATGGTTGCATCACCAGCCCCACAATCGTTCACGCCCATAACTTGAACAAGACCATTATAGCCTCCAAAGCCAGTGAAAACCTGTGTATTACGTCCAGCATTTGGAGCAACTTGCCAATTCGTTGAGGTGTAGTCAAAAGGTGCCTGAACATCAAAGGGATAAGGCAAGAACCATTGATAACGAGTCGCCCCAGGGGCTTGATCAGCTGAATAGGTCACCGTACTCCCGGTGCGCACTATCTCGGGGCCTTCCATTACAGGCGAAGGGCCGGGTGTGCCAATCCAAAAGTGTTTTCTTACAGTCTGATCACTGAAAATTGCTTCGATAAAGCCTTCATGGGTCATATTGCTTGTGACCTCAACAGTAATACTGTACTGATCTGTGTGTACGATATTTAGATTGTTTGATACATTCCAGTCAATTACCTCAGGAGCTACACAGGAATCAAACGAAAAAGTATTTGGTCCTGATAAGCACAGGGCATCGGGTCCACTTAGGTCGTCTATATCCAGATAAACACTAGGCCTTTGTGGATTACCGGATAATTCTTCAAGTAACCAGGCGACACTCTTCTCGTTAAACGAAGTGTGCTGTTCATTATCTTTCGGACCAAAATAACTGTCAAAAGGAATGGATCCGTCGCAAATTAAATTTTTTGATAAAGCCCCAGTCCAATTAGTGTCTGGATTTATCAGGCCTAATGCGCTCACGGAGGGAATGAAGGAATTTACATGATCGATGGCATTAATTATCCAATCATTGATGCATACTTGCCCAATAATCCATTCACACGGAGTAGATTCCGTAATTGATTTAGCCAGAATGGTAGTGGTTGGAAACCAGCCGCCTGGAACACGGTCCATTGGTCCCCGGGAATTATTGTTGGTAACATAACGATTATAATAATTCCACCAAAGAGACTTCGATTTGAAATAAGCGATTTTGTGTCTCTGCCCAGGCACCGGCATGCCATAAGTTTCAAGGCCCAATATTTGGCCTAACACATTGGCCATTCCTTTAATTTTCAAACTTTGTCCTCCAGGGTTAATAAAATTGTCCTGGGTTAAGGTTCCCGAGGTTTCGGTACTCAGTGCCTCAAAGGGGTTCATAAATGAACTTCTCCCTAAAAGACTTCCGTTGATCAAGGCGATATTGCGCGATAAGGTAGGGTACCCATGACTGCCTTGAAGCCCATTTTGAAATAGATTATTGTAGTAATTCACAAAAATAGGTCGGCCTTTATTTTGTGAAAAGCCTTGTGCTATGCTGCGTCCATCAAGCCAAATTTGCCCTAACTCTTCATGGTTGCTGTTTGCGTATTGTTCGATGAGTTGTTGTCTGGCAGCGGCTGAATTGAGCTGTTCTTCAATAAAATCACCGGCGGCAACACTGCCTGTTATATTGTACATCAGGTGAAGTAAACTCTGTACACCAATTGGGATATTTGCCCCGAGGTGAGGGCTGTCTACACTAACCCATAAGCGTGTCCGGTGCTCAATGTTGTGTTTTTCCATATAGGCCAGAGCATACCGAGAAATTTGCCCGCCCATGCTTGGCCCAACGATAACCAGCGATTCGTTGCTGTTGTTTTGGTTGAGTTGTTGGATGAGTCTTTGGTAAAGTTGGACATGGGTTAAGGCATTACGTTCAATATAATCAGCGCCTCCATCTATTCGAATTCCATTATGCCAATGAGTAGGGTGATTCACTACGACCACATCATAGCCTAGATCACGCAATATTGGGATTATAGCGACCTCACTTCCATGATTATTAATAAAGCTCATCATGTCTTCAATAGACCTGTGCTCATCATCCGTAGCCCATGGGTGTGGATCACTGTCTTGAATTTGACGACGATCCCCTGGGTCAAACCCATCAATAATTACAATGGGTTTTTGTAGACGTGCCTGTTGATTGCCGTTATTGGTGCGGTAGAAAATACGGTAATCTAATTTGCCCAAATAAGCCGAACTTTCATTGAATCCCTGCCAGGGAATTTGCGCAAAAATTTGCCCATTTTCAATCAAAGAACTTTGGTTTGTTGCCGCATGTTTTACATGAATTAGTGCCTGAGTGCTGCGCACGCGACCGTCGTGATACTCCACCAGGAAATTAATTAAATGTGCTCCTGGTGAATTTATGGTTACCTGCTGCTCTGACTGGGTCCATTGGCCATTTTCCCATATTTTTCTCATCTCGCTTACTCCGAGATCACTCCAAATTTCTTTAACGGCTTCGAATTGACCGAGAAGTAGATCTTGGTCAAAAACAAAACTAACTTCGGGCCCTTCGATAACTTTTTTTAACGGCGAAGCCATAATCAGTTCAAAAGACCGTAAGGCCGGTGCCTGTGTATTTTGATGTGTGATCACGGTGTCATTGATGACAAAAGCGCCATCAGGATGTCTTTGATCTTCAATATTGAGATTCTTAATTTCTTGATGGATCAAGGCGATCTTAGTTTTGTGAATAATGGAATCAGGCATGGCTCGGCTGCGAAGGTCCTGCACTGTGATAAATTCTTGATTCCCAGAAGCACGGTATAACTCGGAGAGTGCTTGTTCAAATAAGGCCGGTCGTGCACAATTAATACTGTCATTAAACTGACTGAGATTGGCCAGGGGGGTAACTCGGTCATAAAGGATGATTTCTTGAGGATCTGAGCCGAGTATTGGCGACAACAAGGCGTCGAGATCGACAGGGGATGGGTTTTGGCTTAAACCCAGTTTAGGGATGAGGAGTAGGCTTGCATAAATGAGTGCTTTTTTCATGAAAAATTAATATTCTAAGTTGATACATCTGGGGAGTTTTTTAAGGTGAATTGCCCTTTCCATATCTATTTGATGACACAGAGGTCATCAAATAGATATAGTTGAGTTTAAATGATATTGCCCTTATTTAGTTTTAAGGGAATTTGGTCTTGGCCTTATTGAATTGGGTCGTAACTTATTTTTAGTCCGATTAAGGCTCGGCCTTTTTTTGTGGTGGGCTGGAGTTGCCCAATCAGGCCCAAAGAAAAGGAATGAACAATGGGTTTATCGATGATCACGGTCAAGGGAAAACCCCAGAATTGATTGTGACCGTTTTCTGTTTTTTGGTTCAAGTAACTGATTCCCAAGTAGGCTTGTGTCTGAATTTCTTCAAAAAGATTGAATTTTTGACCAAAGGACCCGGATAATATGCTCGTATTTCCTTGATTAGACGCCCCGCCAATATTAAAATCCCATGGATTACTTAGCCCATAAGCCAAAACCCATAAATTTTTGCCTTGGCTCAATCCGAGGCGACCCTCAAAGTACATATTTGCAGAATCCCCGCTCGGAAAATCTTGTCCGAAGGCAACTCCGATTTCATTAACCTGAAGGCTCAATGAGTTTTCTTCATTAGGATGTTCTTGCGGGTTTGTATCTGCCGAACTGATTAAGGTTCCTGGTGCATAAGCTGAGGCCTTGATGTTTTGGCCATAAACTTGAAGACAAAATAGCGTTGTAAAAAGAAAAGCTGCGCGTTTCATATGGATACATTTTAAGAGTCGACTGAACGTCGGTGACTACAAGAATAACGCAAATCACGCAGCTTTGTGATATTAATCTAGTGACGATTTATAAATCGGCACAAAAAAAAACGGCGCTCGAAGAGGCCGTTTTGTGAGGTTGATGGAATGCTGTATTACTCTTGGTCCGTCGATTCTTGAACTGCCGGTAAATCTGATGTTTCTGGCAGGGTCACGCTTTCAATGTCATCTTGCATGAATTCACCACTTGTAGTGCCTTCAAAAAGGGACATGTTAGACAATAAAATGAGCCCGAGCAAAATAGCCGATAAAGTCCAAGTACTCTTATCCAAAAAGTCTGTTGTTTTTTTGACGCCACCCAATTGCTGAGTTCCGCCGCCACCAAATGATGAAGCGAGTCCGCCTCCTTTTGGATTTTGTACCATGATGACCACGACCAGCAAAAAAGCGATGAAGATGATCAAAATCAAAAAAATTGAAAAAGTGCTCATATCTATGCGTTTAACAAACGTTTTAATTCCTGAATTTGGTCTGCAAAGAAACTACTTTTTTCGGGATATTTCAAAATTAAAATTTTATAGGCCTGGATTG
>CALJFV010000063.1 GCA_938074515.1 uncultured Flavobacteriaceae bacterium | reverse complement strand
GTCAAAGGTAATGACCACCTCGTGTGAGGCTGAGGCCACAGCACTGAGTTCACTCATCACGTGATCGTAGGCATATCCGATGCGCAAAAATGGCGCCACCTGAAAGCCTAAGAGTCCGCTAAATGAATCTTCCGTTCTGTAAGAGGTTCCGATTTCAAACTTCTCTAAGAATAATGCATTGAGGTTTAAATCAATAGACGTTGGTGCTCCAAAGGCTGATTTAATCATGGTTGATGGCTTCAACTTAATATTATCGTTGACTTGAAACACATAACCCGCCGTAACAAAGTAATGATTGACCTCGCTACCGTATTGGAGACCGTTCTCATCGAGGTGCACACTGTTGAGCATATTGGGAACCGACAATCCAAAATAGTAGTTGTCGCTATAAAGGAACGCTCCAGCCCCTACATTTGGATAGGTATTGTTGATATCCACCGCAAAAAATGGATCATTTGGGTCTTGAATCTCGAGACTGGTTAGACCTACATCGTGGAAGGTGGCGCCTGCTTTGAGACCTAAGGCTAATTTCAATTGCGCTCCCATTTGTAAAGTGTAGGAGAAGTCGACCATAACATTGGTTTCCTTTACCGGACCTAATTCGTCTTTGATTGCAGAAAGACCCAAACCAACTTTATCATTTACCGGAGAATGTCCAGAAAGCGTAAATGTAGTGGGCGCCCCTTCCAGGCCAGACCATTGTTGGCGAAATAAAGTCGTTACCGACAAGGATTCCTTGAGTCCTGCGTATGCCGGATTCACCACATTCATGTTATACATGTATTGGGTGTACTGCGGATCTTGCTGCGCCGAGGCGGTCAGACTGATCAGGAGTATTGCGAGGGCTAATTTTTTCATTATGCTTGGTTGTTATTTCTTATTGAATTTTGATTAGTTGGCCGCTTGATTGACATAGACCCAGCCGGTAACCACTTCTCCGTATTCTTCATTTGGCTCGGCAAATTTAATCACGTAATAGTAGGTTCCGGTAATTAGATCGCTTCCGTCTTGGTCTATACCACAGAATTCATTGATATAATTATCTTGACTAAATACGTTAGTGCCGTATCGGTTATAGATATCAATACTAAAGGCACCAAATCTATCGGCGATGAATTCCAAATCAAAACAGTCGTTTAGGTCATCTCCATTTGGTGAAATCCCTTGAGGGATAACACAATTAAACTGCGTGACAGTAATGCTTTTACTGTTGCTACAATCACCTTCAGAAAGGGTCACGGTAAATGTACGCGGGTCGTTACTTGAGGTTTGAGTACCCCAGTCAATAATATAGGTGCTGCCTGTGCCAATCAATTCGCCATTTTCTCTCCATTGGAAACTTCCTACATTGCTGTTCGTGGCCGCAACCAAGGTCTGTTTTAATGAACCAGCGTCAGGCAAACACTCTTCAGTTAACGCTAAATCGAGCTCAGGCCCAACCAGAACAGTTTGCTCACCTGCACAGTCGCCTACACTTACAATAGCCGTGTAACTACCTGCAGTGGTCGGATTATAGGTCGCCTGTTCGGCGCCAGCAATCTGTTCCCCGTCAAGTAACCAAACAAAAGTAACATCATCTGGATCATAGTTATCTGGTGTGGCATCTAAGATGGTGTCAGGTCCGGCACAAGTATCTCCTCCTAAATCAATCACAGGTTGCTCATAACGCACCGCCACAAAGCCAATAGTTGTGGCATCACAAGGCTCTAAAGCTACTGTGACTGAGTAGCCTCCTTCGGCCATAGGCATGAACATCGGATCTGTACTCAAGACATTGCCTTGTGCATCAGCCCATGAGTAAGACACAAAATTCAAATCAATATTTGGATTCTGTGGTGTGGCGTCCAATTCTGGGAATGGATCGCCTTCACACACACTCACCACTGAGGGGATACTGATATCAAAATTAACCGCTGGATTGACCACTAGGTCGAAATCAACGATGGCAAAACAGGTCGGTTCTAAAGCTTTTTCAACACGCACAAACACCGTTTCTGGGTTTGAAGTATTAGTGTATGCTGCTGGGAAAGCGATGGCATTTAGGTTCACTTCTGCCTCTAATTGACTCAAGTGGAAAGTGATATTGAAGTTGTTTGGTGATTGACCATTCAATACTTCTGGGATTACCGAGGTCAGGTCAAAAACACCTTGACCACTTCCAGTTGTATCACAAGTGCCTAAATCTCCAGGAGTGACAATCTCGGGGGTGCTATTAACATAAGAAAGGGTTATATCATCAATAGCTAGATCGTTACCACAACCTCCTGGAGCGTTGTTGATCAGTACAAGTTGTACATCATTATTGGCCCCTGTGTTGAAGAAAATAAAGAACTCTTGCCAATCAGGATCTGGACCGTTTGGAATATCACCCGTAACGGTTTCCTCTAAAATATTGCCCATCATGTCTTCGATGCGGAAACGCACATTAGAGGGAACACTATTTCCTTGACAGATAAATGTATCGGTGTCGTATACTGTGGTGATCCATGCGCTAAATGAATAATCCGTATTGGCATTAAGCGCAATTGTACGGCGATAAAATTCACCTACAGGAATATCTGCATTGACAAAAAGCATACGCCCGTTTGTGTCTCCTTCAGTATGATCTTCCATGCCTTGATGCCAGCCTGAATTGAATCCTGTCGAAGTATTGCTGATAGAGTATTCGCCATCTTCAATTTGACCGCCGCTGTAGCAGGTATAGGTGGTGGTAGCCCCATTTAAATTACAAGACAA
>CALJFV010000062.1 GCA_938074515.1 uncultured Flavobacteriaceae bacterium | reverse complement strand
TGCTCTGACAAATACCTTGAGCTTGCTTTGTTTGATCGAGGTTATGCCCATAACCACCCACAAAAGGACTACGGCCATCAATAGATAATAAGTCATTTGATAGTGATTCGCCATTAGTTGAAGCCCTATGGCGAGTGTACTGAGGATAAAGCCTCTTTTATAACGCCCTTTTAAAGTTGTTAAGATTGCAGCAATCACCCAAGGAAAATATGCAATAGCGTGAGCCTTTGCATTATGACCCACCCCTAAAATAATAATTAAGTAAGTCGAAAATCCGAAACTCAAGGCGCCAAAAACAGCCCATGCACGAGGCACTTTGAGAGAGATCAATAAAAAATAAAGACCCAAGAAATACAAAAATAAATAGTCCGCAGGTCTGGGTAGAAATCGTAAAGCACGATCGACATATTTGAGTCCGTAATAGGCGTATTGTGCCCCTAATTGATAGGTAGGCATGCCTCCAAAGGCTGAATTGTTCCAATAGGTTTCGCTGCCAGTTTGATTTCGATACTCTATACTCTCGCGGGCCATACCCTGATACTGCGCAATATCGCTTTGAAAGATTGCTTTGCCACTGAGTACGGGATAAAAATAGGCCAATGAAACGACGACAAATAGGAGCAGGATAGGCAGGTGTTTTATCCCATGCGACCAACACTTTTTTATCAATGAGAGAATATCATTTGAAGAATTCATTTAGTCATTTGAATTTGTTCGAATTTAAGAAAAAGAATGCAGTATTAGCCTAAGTGACGCTATTGGATCCATCAACCCTTTAAGGGCGTTTAATCATCTATTTCTTCAAAATCAATATACTCCCCCACTACCTTTTTAGATTTTGGGGTATCGTATTTGTTTGCCTTTGATCCTGATTCCTTTTTTGAAAACGATTCAAAGGAAGAGGTGCCTTGACGACCAAAAGATTGATTTGAACCCATAGCCTTTTTAAAAATTTGTTTCATCATCCAAGGCAAAATTCTGGGAAACAACCAACGCATTAAGAGTTTAATGGCATAGTAAATCCAGAGAACAATAAGTAAGGTTTTGAAGAATTCAAACATGAATTAAAATAAGAGACAAAAGTAGGGATTACGCCTTAAAAGTAGGTTTTAAGACTATTAAATAAATGATAAAATCCGCTATCTTTGAGTCAAATGATTGCCATGAAAAATTACTGGACTAGCCTATTTTTACTCACACAAAGCCTCGTGTTTGGTCAATACACTGACATGCTCAATTCAAATCGACCTGGGGGCTCGCAAGGCGCATTTTCGGTGGGTACAGGAGTGTTGCAGTTTGAATCTGGGATGAGTTTTGGTAGTGAAAAACACAGCCTGCGGTATACGGAAACAGGGATTTTCAATTGGGACTATACCATTCGCTACGGTTTTTGGAAAGAGGCATTAGAAATTAGTTTAATGGGGGACTTTCAACGAAATTCTATAACCTATACTCAAGGAGCAATCGCTCCAGAAACCCTTTCTAACTTTAAAAACAATACGGTAGGCGCTAAATATCTGATTTACGATCCTTATATAAAGCAAGAGCAAGATGGGCCAAATCTATATAGTTGGCGTCAAAATAATCGTTTTCAATGGCGGGATTTTATTCCAGCGGTAGCCATTTATGCTGGAGCAAATTTTGATTTCGACAACAATCCCTTGTTGCCTTATAACGAGGCGACAATTAGCCCTCGACTCATGCTCGCAACGCAAAATAATTGGATTGGTGGATTTGTCTTTGTCACCAATATTTATGCAGATCGATTTACCACAGATTTTCCGACATACGGCTATACCTTGACCTTGACTCATGCAACGCATGAGTATTTTTCGGTTTTTGTTGAGAATCAAGGATTTAAGAGCGATTTTTATGCCGATCAAATTTTTCGAGGAGGAATAGCCGTATTAGTGAATCCCGATTGGCATATTGATGCTTCGGTCAGCCTCAATGCTAAGGACACACCGAGCCTTTTTTACACAAGATTTGGCCTGTCCTATCGTATAGATCGTCATAAAAAAGAGGAGTATCTCGAGGAAAAAGGCTCTGATGCCCGAAAAGCTGAAAAAGAGGAAAAGAACAAGCTAAAACAGGCCCAAAAGAAACAGAAAACGCAGCGGCGCAAAATGAAAAAACAAAAGAAAAAAAGTGTCATTTTGGACGATTCAGCGGATTCATTAATGCAGTATTAAGAGGAATGATTAAAATAATCCCTGTAAATAACAAAAAGGACCTTAAAAAATTTGTGCTGTTTCCTTTCGAGCTGTACAGAAATCATCCGTATTGGGTCCCTCCGATGATTGCAGAGGAAATGGCGACCCTTGATCAAAAGCGAAATCCTGTGTTCCAAAACGCCACGGCTGAGTATTTTTTGGCTTATAAAAACGGTGAAATTGCTGGGAGAATTGCAGTGATTATAAATGATATCGAAGTTAAGCAGCAAAATAAATTAAAATTGCGTTTTGGATGGTTTGATGTGATTGATGATCTCGAAGTGACCAAAAAATTAATAGCAGAAGCCGCAAAAATCGGCCGAGCCAACAATTTGAGTTATATGGAGGGCCCTGTGGGCTTCACCAATATGGAGAAAGCTGGAGTGCTTACCATGGGCTTCGATGAGCGCAGTACAATGATTACCTGGTATCACTATCCCTATTATGCAAAACATTTTGAAGCTCTTGGCTTTGAAAAACAGGCAACCTGGGTTGAATATAAAATGGATATCTTGCCTAAAGCCACAGATAAGGTTGTTAAATTTTCCAAACTCATTAAAGAGCGTTACAATTTATCCGTTTTAAAGTTTCACCATAAAAAAGAAATTTTACCCTATGTCGAGCGCATGTTTGAGTTACTGAATCAAACCTACAGCAGTCTCCAAACATTTGTCCCCATACAACCGTATCAAGTGGCACATTACAAGGAAAAGTATTTCAAATTTATTCAGCCTGAATACATTACTTGTGTGCAAGATAAACACAATGAACTTGTGGCTTTTGCCATAGTCATGCCTTCATTTAGCCGCGCGTTGCAAAAAGCAAAAGGCCGATTATTTCCTTTTGGTTGGTATCATATAATGAGGGCCCAATATAAAAACAATCGCGCAGCCTTTTACCTAATCGGTATACATCCAGAGTATCAAGGCAAGGGAGTTACGGCGATTGTTTTTGAGGAAATACAAAATCTTTTCAATCGAAAGGGAATCGTATTTGGCGAGACCAATCCAGAGTTAAAAGAGAACACGGCTGTACAACGCCTTTGGAAAGACTTTAATCCTGTACAACATAAGGAACGAAGTACTTACAAGAAAGTACTCTAAATTACCCCGGCGATTAAGAACTATTATTCCTGACCTACGGCTTGCTGCATTAAGGCTTCCGAAAGTCTCTTATAAGTTCCATTTTCTAGACGAGAACGAATGCTTGAAAAAGCATCAAGCGTTTCGACAACATCCTCAAGCGTGTGCGATGCTGTAGGGATCAAACGCAAAAGAATTAACCCTTTTGGAATCACCGGATACACGACAATAGAACAGAAGATCCCATAGTTTTCTCTAAGGTCTTTTACCAGTGCCATGGCCTCAGGAATACTTCCCTTTAGATAGACTGGCGTCACACAACTTTGTGTGGTTCCTATATCAAAACCGCGTTCCTTGAGACCGCTTTGAAGGGCATTTACATTTTGCCATAATTTTTCGCGTAACTCGGGCATAGTTCGAATCATATCCAAACGCTTTAACGCCCCTTCTACAAGTTGCATCTGTAGCGATTTAGCGAACATTTGTGAACGCAAATTATATTTCAAATAATTGATAATTTCTT
>CALJFV010000061.1 GCA_938074515.1 uncultured Flavobacteriaceae bacterium | reverse complement strand
ACTCGTAGAACTCCACAAGGTAGCTGCAGATTGATTTTGTGTTTTGGTTGTATTTTTTTTCAATTGAGTTTTTTATAAATCGTTAATAAGTGGTATTTTCGCCCCCTATCAAAAAAGACTAAAGATGGCAGTTTTAAATAGTATTCGTAAGCGCGGTGTGTTCTTGATTCTCATCATTGCCTTGGCCTTATTTTCATTCATATTGAGTGATATTATCAATAAGGGCAGCAGTGCAGCGAGTGTGCAGAATGTTGTAGCAACAGTCAATGGAACGGAGATTCTACGCGAAGATTTTATGACACAGGTCGATGAATATCAGCGTAATTTAGGACCAAACGCAGCAGCTTCTCAAGCGATGAATCTCGTTTGGGACCGTCAGTTAAAATCTTTGTTGTATGACCAACAAGTTAAGGCTTTAGGATTGACAATTTCTGAAGAACAACTCAACGACCAGTTGCGGATGACCTTGGCCAATAATCCCACATTTCAGGATGAAAATGGTCTGTACAGCGATGCGCGTCTACTAGAATACATGGCAGCGATTCAAAACAATGCCCGAGCCAAACAACAATGGGACACCTTCTTAAAGGGGGTGCGCGAGAGTTTAGGACAATCGACCTACGCCACTCTAGTGACGAGCGGAATGGAAGTTTCGATGGCTGATGGAGAGCAGTTGTATCGTTTTGAAAATGATAAAATAGACATCGAATATCTTCACGTGCCTTATTCAACTATTGAGGATGAAGCGGTTGAAGTTTCCGAAAGTGAAATAAAGGCTTACATTCGAGAACATGCCAAGGATTTTGAGGTGGACCCTATGGTGGACCTTGAGTACGTGATTTTTGAAGAGTCTGCATCAAATGAAGATATTGCAACTCAAAAAGACGATTTGAGCGCATTAATTGAAGGGTTTAATTCTGCTGAAGATGTGGCCTTTTATGTCAATGACAACTCAGATCAAAATTTTGTAGACCAGTGGGTGCGTAAAGAAGGCATGGCTCAGATCTTGAGAGATTCTTTGCTCTCTTTACCAGAGGGAACCGTCTATGGTCCCTATAGAGATGGGGGTAATTTTAAATTGTCGAAAGTTGTAGCGACCATGCAAATGCCTGATTCAGTTGAAGCACGTCACATTCTTATCCCAGTAGGGTTAAGTCGTGCAGACAGTATCACGCGTTCTCCACTTGAAGCGCGGGCTTTCGCTGACAGCCTTTATGGGGAATTAAAGAAAAACCGCAGAAAATTCGCCGATTTTGTGAGCGCACACTCCAGTGATTTAGGCAGTATTGAAAATGGAGGACATTACGATTACTTTGGATATAATACCATGGTAGCGCCTTTTAGAGATTTTTGCTTTGAAGGACGTACTGGGGACTTAGGCGTTGTAGAATCTCAGTTTGGCGTACATATTATTGAAATAGAAGGCCAAAAAGAAAAGTCCACAGCCTATAAAGTGGCCACCATTTCACGCGAGATTGAGCCCTCAGAAGCTACCTTATCCCTTGTATTTTCGGAATCGGCTAAGTTTGAAGAAGCGGCGCGTAATGAAGGATTTACCGTTGCAGCTGATCAAAAGGGATTAACTCCGCGTCCTGTAAATAGAATCGGTGCTTTGGATGCAAATATCCCAGGCATAGGAAATAATAGAAGCATCATCAATTGGGCTTTTGAAGAAAATGTTTCCGTTGGAGATGTTAAGCGTTTTAATTTGAATGAATCTTATGTCGTAGCTCAAGTCACGCGTAAGAGTACCGAAAAAGCATTGATGAGTGTGGCTGAGGCTTCTGCAACAGTAACCCCAATTTTACGTAAGCAGAAAAAAGCTCAAATGATTCGTCAGGGGCTCAGTGGAACGACGTTACAGGAATTGGCCTCTAGCCAAAATGTAACTGTGAAAACGGCAAGTGCCTTAACAAGAGCAACGCCGACTATCGCAGGGGCAGGAACAGAGCCGGTTGTGGTTGGTGCAGCGTTTGGTGTTGGCGTCAATGGGACTACCGAACTTATTAATGGTGAGACAGGTGTGTTTAAAGTACGTGTGCTTTCAGCACAGCCCGCAGTGGCCTTAGAGAACTATTCTTCTTATGTAAATCAGATAAAATCTGGATTGGTTGTAAATGCGATTAATACAAGAATCTTTAACGCGCTTAAAGCCATTGCAGATATCGAAGACAATCGTGCTGATTTTTATTAAAAGCAGGCTTAATTCAATACAGTTTTAAGGTAATAAAATACGCGGGCCTCTGGCCCGCGTATTTTTTTTGATGAATATCGATCATGATTTTTTGTCGACCTGATTTAAATTATGGCTTCAGTATCATTTTATCAAAGGCTATGACCGTAGGGAATCCTTTTTTTGAAAAGTATTCATGAATATTTTGTGGCCCTAGTTCCAGATCAACGGCCATAATAAAATCACCGCCCCATCCTCCAAGGCTCTTTATCGCTCCGGGAAAATCGCCAAACAAGGTTTCCTTGACAGGGTTTATCTTAATGATTTTGGCAATGATTTGTTCGTGTGAAGTCATAAGTGCGCTGAATTCTTCAGCTGATGTTGCGTCAATCATGCCCTGAGTGATCGCGCTTATTTCCTGAATACAATGCGCGCTCGTCTCATTGGCGCGGTAATGCGCAATTGATTCTCGGCTATTTTGTTTTTGATTGCGATGGATAAAGTAGAGACTGTTTTTAAAAGGCCAATTTAAGGGCGTTGGATTGACTTCTAAACTATTTTTTCCAATTTTATAGGTGAAGGGTTCTTCAGAATTGGCTGCGGCGATATCATAACCACTGCCGCCAAAACTCATCTCAGATAATTTAAAGGCATCCGTATTGCTCCATTGTGCAACAGCTGCGACTAAGGTTGAAGAACTGCCCAATCCCCAAGACCGAGGAAAGTCTAATTGACTTTCGACCCTAAATCCGTTTGAGGTGCTTAAAAATTTGGGGTTCAGGGTTTGTGCGGCTTTAAGTACCTTTTGAAGGGCTAGAGCAACTACTTTTTTATCAGTAGATATGATGTCAAGATCAATTAGGCTATATTCCGCTTCAAACCAAAGTTCATTGGTGTGATCTAGGGCGCGCCAAATAAGTGATCCTGCTGTTTTATTTTGACTAAAACTGAATTTTTGGCCGTAGATTGTTGGGATGGCTAAGGCCTTTGCTCCATCGAGTACAGCGTATTCTCCAGAGAGTAATAGCTTTCCGTTTTTATGGAGTTTAGTCATCATTTTTTTGATGTGATGCGACAAATTCAGCGACACTACGCGCTGAAATAGTATGGGTTTTGAAGTGCTCTACGGCGGCAATTTTGGTCGTCTGGCTGCCATTATATTGACTCAGTAGGTTTAGAAGGTGCATTTTCATATGGCCTTTTTGAATCCCAGTGGTAACTAATGAGCGAACGGCGGCAAAATTTTGAGCAAGTCCTGCCGTAGCAACGATCTTCATGAGTTCTTCTGCTGAAGGCTCTTGTAAGATTGACATGGCGACCCCAACCATAGGGTGAAGCTTTGTAAGGCCGCCTACAGTGCCTAAAGCCAAAGGGAGTTCCATCGAAAATTCAAACAAGTCTTGATCAATTTTTGCCTTGGAGAGGCTTTTGTATCGACCCTCTCGACAAGCATAAGCATGAACACCGGCCTCTACAGCTCTAAAATCATTTCCTGTAGCCAAAACCACTGCGTCCACACCATTCATAATTCCTTTGTTATGGGTCACGGCCCGAAGGGGGTTCGTCTGAGCAATATCCACCGCACGCACGAACTTATGGGCAAAATCATTTCCATTATGTCCCTCCTGCGCAAGCTCAGAAACCGGGCAACTTACCGTTACACGGACCAAGCATTCGGGAACGTAATTGGACAGTATACTCATCACCACCTCAGGCTGCTGCTCCTGGCTAAAACCTTCATAATTTGAAGCCAAAACACGGAAGGTTTCGGCAATGGTCTCAAGGCAGGAATTAATATAATTGGCCCCCATGGCGTCCGCCGTATTGAATCGGGCATCGATATAGTAGTAATCGATTAAAGCATCCGATTCATCGGCTAATTTTAAATCGATCAAGCCTCCGCCACGCTTTTTCATGCTTTGAGACAATTCATCAACACTGCGGATCAATTGTTCTTTATGGGTCTCAAAGAAGGAAGAAAGAGTCTGAGCTTCCCCTGAAAAGTTTAAATGAATCTGGCCGCTTTTAATTGTGCTCACGATCTCTGTTTTAAATCCACCACGCGCCAACCAAAATTTAGCGGAATTACTTGCAGCGGCAATTACAGAGCTTTCTTCAATGACCATAGGAATGGCATAAATACGGCCGTCAATATTGAAATTTGGGGCTATGGCAAAGGGAAGAAAAAAGTTTGAAAGCGCATTTTCAATAAACTCATCATGACGTTTCTGGCGTTCTATATCCTCGTGCCAATAAAGGCTCAATAGATCTGTGGCCCGCGTATTCCCCTTTAGAAACGTTTGCGATAACCAATTAATTTTTTCCTTTTTGGAAAGTTTTGAAAAGCCATTGATAGTTTTGTTACTCATGAGTCACGACGCTTTAGCTGCAAATATAAGTCTTTTGTAAGGCATAAGAGGTTCTTTTAGTCATGGCGGAGAAGCAAAATTTACCCAAAAAGCCTTATATTTCAATTCAAATTAAAACGACCTATATCTCTAGAATGATTCTACGTGATTTGAGGGCTCTAGTAGCCATTGTGATTGGTGTTTTTTGCTCCGCGAGTCTGTTTTCTCAAGACCGCTCGTTAACCCTTACCGAAATATGGAATGGACAGTTCACTCCCAATGGACTTCAGTCGATAAGGAGTATGTCAGATGGGGGGCATTTTACCGTCTTAGAGGGCAATGCCGCTACAAATTCCATGGAGATTAATCAATATGAATATGCCTCAGGTCAAAAGACAGGGGTTATTTTTAGCAGTCGCAACCATCCAGAGGTGCAAGGGATTTTTGATTATGAACTCAGTCCAGACGAGCAAAAGATTTTGATAAAAACGCAGCGTCAGCCTCAATACAGGAGATCATATTTTGCACAGCACTATTTGTATAATTTAATTGATAAGACACTGATTAAATTAGAAGGCCCCGATTTACAAGAGGTCACTTTTAGTCCTGACGGGAGGTTTTTGGCTTTTGTAAGAAATAATAATTTATTTTATTGGATTATCTCAGAACGAAAAGTGATTCAAGTGACTCAAGATGGCCGTAAAAATCACATAATCAATGGACTTGCAGACTGGGTGTACGAAGAGGAGTTTGGTTTTGTACAAGCTTATCAGTGGAGTCGCAATGGTGATTATTTAGCTTATTTGCGTTTTGATGAATCAGGAGTCCCGGAATTTTCTATGGATGTTTATGGTCAAGATTTATACCCAAAACAAAGCGTATTTAAGTAC
>CALJFV010000060.1 GCA_938074515.1 uncultured Flavobacteriaceae bacterium | reverse complement strand
AACTGAGCTACCAGGTCATTAAAAAATTGAGGCGGGTCAGATCACCCGCCAGTGCTCCGTACCAATAATGGCTTAGCGGGGGCAAATATAATATCATTATGTCGATTATTCAAACTAAATTCTTTGAAAAAATTTAGTCGCGGAATATCCCGTATTTTAAGGCAAATTTTCAATAAAATTTGAATCACAACTGTGGAAAAAGCCTGATCATTTGCGATATTTGTTTAATGAACATAGTGCTTTTAGGGTATATGGGCAGTGGAAAATCTGCTGTTGGAGGACGTCTTGCCAACCTCATGGGTCTAGAATTTATAGATCTTGATCTGCTCATAGAGCAAAAAATCGGTAAATCTATTTCTGAAATTTTCGATCAAAAAGGGGCTGTTTATTTTCGCAAGAAGGAGACAGAAATCTTAAAAGAGGTTTTAAATTCTAAACATAGCGCGGTGATTGCCCTGGGCGGTGGGACCCCAGTTTATGGGGATAATATAAAATGGATAAACGACAGCAATTCTTGTCTGAGCGTGTATCTGAAAATCAGCGTCAAACCTTTGGTTCAAAGACTCTGGTCTGAGCGCCTCAAACGGCCATTAATTGCAGGGCTTGCCACACCTGAGGAATTGGAAGAATTTATACGCAAGCATTTGTTTGAACGCGCATTTGTCTATCAGCAAGCCCACTGCCAAATTGATGTGAGCGATATGGACCTAGAACAGGCTGCTTTGGCAGTACAATATGCAGTCCAAAAAGGTCTTGATTCAAACTAAAACCAAAACCAAAATCAAATACAATTATCTGGCAAAGTTTTTATGCCATTCGGGCACAAAATTGATCCGGAGTAAAATCAACAACGACATTTTCATTTAAGGATGTGGATAGTGAAATCCCTTTGAAATCTGCTTTGACCGGGTATTTTTTATGATTTCGGTCGACCAGAACAGCTGTCTTGAATTGTTTTAAAGGAACTTGTAAGAAAAAGGCAACACCATAGACCAGAGCTGTTCCAGAATGAAGTACATCATCAACCAATATAAGGGATTGATTTTCAATATCTTCTAGAGAACAATCACAAGTGACTTGTCCAATGGGGCTTTTTTTGTTCATCTGCACACGACAAAGCTGTACCGATAGCGGTGTGATTTTTTCGACTTCTTTTTTTAAGAGCTCCGCCAAATGAAAACCATTGTCGGCAATACCTGCAATGACGATTTGACTTTCAGTAACATTGGACTCATAAATTTGATAAGCCATTCGTCTGATTTTGTGCAGTATTTCTTGATGATTTAGAATCATAGTTTGTTTATTGAATCAAAGTTATTAAAAATCTTCTTCTGGATTTTCGCTAAAATCATCTATATCGCGACGATCTTTTTTTGTTGGACGACCGCTTCCTCGATCCCTTAATCCATCTTTGCCGCCCCGAATGAGATTCATTTGGTCTTTAAGATCTTTCGGGGTGAGATCTGCACGATAGATGTCGACAAGTTTTGCCCCTACTCGGGACTTTGGGAGGTCCAAAACCTCTATGATATACGTAATCTGGTTGAGTCTGAAGTTGATCTTGTCCCCTGGAAAAACTTCTTTGGCGGGTTTAGCAATTGTTCCATTGATGCGGACAGAGCCTTTTTTTACCGCAGCGCTCGCCTGGTTACGTGTTTTAAAACAGCGTATGCTCCATAAATATTTGTCTATCCTCATAGATGCGGCTTAAAAGACCGTTAAAGCCCGCACAAAAATAAGGGAAAAATGGTATCTTGCGCCATCAAAATTCAGTCAATGACTTATAGGCTCAGACCATTAAAGTATTTAATTTTAGGACTCTTAACCATCCTCGCGTGTAACAAAGAAGATGATGGTTTTACATTCGTACCCGCTAGGGATCGAGCAGAAGAAGCGCCTGTGTCCACTGAAATTATTGAGACCTATCTCAATACTCACTTTTACAACTACGAGGAATTTCAAAATCCTCCGGCGGACTTTGATTTTAAAATTCGCTTTGATACCCTTGCGGGAGATAACGCAGATAAAATTCCGCTCATCCAACAGGTACAACACAAGATGGTGCCTGACCGAGTAGACGAAGGCGTTGAGTACAAATTGTATTACCTCTCTGCTGTAGAGGGTGGAGGCAGTACTCCGGCATTCCCAGATGTAGTCACGTTGACTTATGAGGGACAATATCTCAATACTGAATTTACGGCGTCAGCCTACACCAAACTTTTTGATAGTGCCTCTACACCTATTAGCTTTGATTTAACCAGTGTGGTCAATGGTTTTCAAGATGGCATCATCACAGCCAAGACATCGCCATTTCCTGCCATTGAGGCGGCAGATGGATCCGTCTCCTTTGAGGATTACGGCGTTGGTGCCGTATTCATTCCAGCAGGTTTAGGCTATTATGTGAGCCCGCCAAACGGGTCAATTATTCCGTTTTACGCCCAACTTATTTTTACGTTTCAATTATATACTTCACGGGTGGGCGATCAAGATGAAGATGGTATTCCGACTATTTTCGAGGACTTGAATGAAAATAACCTAGAGGAAGATGACGATACGGATTCAGATGGACTGCCAAACTTTTTTGATGCAGACGACGATGGTGACGGACGTCCTACTTCTGAAGAAATTATTTTACGTACTTATGTGTTTCTCGATGGTGAGCCTGAACCAACCTGGCCCAACACCGAGGTTGAGGTCAAGCGTGAATACAATGCTCAAACGATGGAAACCACTATTTATACCGTTGAATATCCCGATGAAGATAATGATGGCGTAGTGGATTATTTAGACGCTGATAGTTAATCAATACAAAACGAAAACTGGATCCCCCTAAGGATTAAAGAATCTTAAAGCGTCTCTTTTTTCAGAATTGCTTTACTGCTTGCGGGCAATAACCTTTAATGTCTTCGCGACTATTGATGCGGCATTGAGTCCGTATTTTTCCATGAGCTGTGCTGGAGTTCCTGATTCACCGAAGGTATCCTCAGTGGCGACAAACTCTTGTGGTGCAGGTTGATTCAACGACAACTCTCGCGCTACAGATTCACCAAGGCCACCAAGATAGTTATGTTCCTCAGCGGTAACGACACAACCCGTTTTGGATACACTCTTTAATAAGCATTCAGTATCCATTGGTTTGATGGTGTGCATATTGATGACTTCGGCAGAGATTCCTTGTGCCTCCAAAGATTTTGCGGCCTCGAGAGCCTCCCATACCAAATGACCAGTGGCAACGATAGTAACATCGGTTCCTTCAGTGAGCGTGATCGCCTTTCCGATGACAAATGGCTGGTCTGCTGGCGTAAAGTTAGGGACTGAAGGGCGTCCAAAACGCAAATAAACTGGGCCGTGATGTTCCGCAATAGCCATAGTTGCTGCTTTGGTTTGGTTGTAATCACAAGGATTGATTACGGTCATGCCCGGCAGCATTTTCATCAGGCCGATATCTTCTAAAATTTGATGGGTCGCTCCATCCTCTCCTAAAGTGAGTCCGGCGTGAGAAGCACAAATTTTTACATTTTTATGACTGTACGCAACACTTTGTCTGATTTGGTCATAGACACGTCCGGTAGAGAAGTTCGCAAAAGTCCCAGTAAAAGGAATCTTTCCGCCGATAGTTAATCCTGCCGCTAAACCAATCATATTGGCCTCAGCAATACCAACTTGAAAGAATCGTTCGGGATGATTGGCTTTGAATTCATCCATTTTAAGCGAGCCCGTAAGGTCAGCACAAAGTGCGACAACATCAGGGTTGTTTTTGCCTAATTCAGCAAGTCCTGCACCAAAGCCGGATCGCGTATCTTTTTTTCCAGTATCGATATATTCTTTCATAATGGTCTGCTTGATTAGTAGTCCCCTAGGGTTTCAGGGTTTTGTGCTAAGGCTAAGGCGAGTTGATCGTCGTTGGGCGCTTTCCCATGCCAGGCATGCGTATGCATCATAAAGTCAACACCGTTCCCCATCACAGTATGCATCAGTACGCATATTGGTTTGCCCTTTCCGGTATGCTCTTGGGCACTTTTCAGCCCAGAAATGACACTACTCAAATCGTTTCCGTTTTCAATATCGATAACGAGCCATCCAAAGGCTTCAAACTTTGCGCGCAAATTTCCCAGACTGAGTACCTCATCCAAGGAACCATCAATTTGTTGCCCATTGTAATCAACAGTCACAATTAGATTGTCTACTAGGTTGCTCGCAGCATACATGATGGCCTCCCAGTTTTGACCTTCTTGTAATTCTCCATCGCCACATAAGGCATAAACCAGATGTGCATCTTGATTGAGCTTTTTAGCAAGCGCTGCACCAATCGCAACAGAAATCCCTTGACCTAAAGAGCCTGAGGCGACACGAATTCCTGGAAGGCCTTCATGGGTGGTCGGATGCCCTTGAAGTCGCGAATTTAACAGTCTAAATGTATTGAGTTCTTCAATTGGAAAATATCCTGAACGGGCAAGAACACTATAGAAAACGGGAGAAATATGGCCGTTGGAAAGAAAAAATAAATCTTCCTCATGGCCATTCATGTCAAAACCGTCTTTTCGGTGCATGATTTCTTGAAATAGGGCAACAAAAAATTCGGCGCAGCCAAGAGAGCCTCCTGGATGTCCCGAATTTACTTTGTGAACCTGACGTAAAATATCGCGTCGAACCTGTGTTACGAGATTCTCAAGAGCGTTGATGTTAGGCATATTGGTCATTATTAAAGCCACAAAAGTAGTGCTTTGTGCTCCCTGAGACAAGGCATGGAAAATGCACTTATCAACGATTTGGTGGTTTTAGTTAACACTTCATCTCGGCTTAAGTGAGTTCGTGATAAAACAATTACCTTTGGCCACAGCAATTTAAAACCCCAAAAATTGCCTTAAATTATTCTTCATGAAGGTCACCCTAGATGCAAGAGATCCTAACTCGAATGCAAGAGCGGCTACAATTGAATTGGCCCATGGTCCCGTCCATACGCCAATTTTTATGCCTGTGGGCACCGCAGCAACCGTTAAAGGAGTTCATCAGCGCGAACTCGAACAGGAGATCAAGCCAGACATTATTTTGGGCAATACCTATCATTTATATTTGCGCCCCCAAACCAAAATCCTTCAAAAGGCAGGAGGATTGCATAAATTCATGAATTGGGACGGCAATATTCTGACCGACAGTGGAGGTTATCAAGTTTACTCCTTGTCGGGTCGTCGAAAAATCAAAGAAGAGGGGGTGAAATTCAAGTCGCATATTGATGGAAGTTTGCATTTATTTACTCCTGAAAATGTAATGGATATTCAGCGTCAAATTGGTGCTGATATCATTATGGCCTTCGACGAATGTACGCCCTACCCATGTGACAAGACCTATGCAAGAGACTCAATGCACATGACCCATAGGTGGCTTGAGCGCTGCTTACTTCAGCTTAAAAAGTCGCCAGAGTTATATGGTTTTGAGCAAGTCTTTTTTCCAATAGTGCAAGGAAGTACGTACACGGATTTGAGACGTGAATCTGCCGAATATATTGCCTCTGTGGAGGCTCAGGGAAATGCTATAGGAGGCTTAAGTGTCGGGGAGCCAGCAGAAGAAATGTACGCCATGACCCAAGAAGTTACGGCGATATTACCCGAAGATAAGCCGCGGTATTTGATGGGGGTAGGAACGCCCATAAATATTTTAGAAAATATTGCTTTAGGCATTGATATGTTTGATTGCGTTATGCCTACGAGAAATGGGCGGAATGGTATGTTATTTACCGCGAACGGCACCATTAATATCAAAAACGCGAAGTGGGCTGATGATTTTGACCCCATAGACCCAATGAATCTTACTTGGGTCGATACAGCCTACACTAAAGCCTATTTACGTCATCTTTTTACGGTTAATGAAATGCTCGGCAAGCAAATTGCGACGATTCACAATTTGGGTTTCTACCTGTGGTTGGTTCGTGAAGCCAGAAAACATATCTTAGCGGGTGATTTTACTGCTTGGAAAAACACTATGGTCCGTCAAATGGACAACAGACTGTAAAACGGACATGAGCTATTAAAAAGTGAGCATACTCGATCGCTATATTATCGGTAAATATCTAGGAACCTTTGGTTTACTTATGTTGCTCTTTGTGCCTATTGGCATCCTGGTAAACCTGGCAGACAAGATTGATAAAATATTAGCCAACGAGGTGCCCTTTATAGAAGTGGCCAAATATTACGCTCATTTTACGGTCTACTTTGCGAATTTGTTGTTTCCATTATTTTTGTTTTTATCTACCATTTGGTTCACCTCAAAATTGGCCAATAACACAGAAGTAATTGCCTTTTTGAGCAGTGGGGTGTCTTACTCTCGTTTCCTTAGACCTTATCTGATCGGGTCTACGGTAGTTTGTATTATGGCCTTTTTTCTGGCCAATTACTTAGCCCCTTATTCGAGTAAAAAATACAATGAGTTTAGTTATGAGTACCTGAACAAACGTCGTGGAAAAGATCGTGAAAAAGCCAATGTTTACAGGCAAGTGAGCGATAAGGATTACATTTATGTGAGCTATTTTAACGTCAAAGAAAAGTCGGGCAATAACTTTACTCTAGAACATTTTGAAGGGACTCAGATGACTTACAAAATTGCTGCGAGTCGTATTGTTTACAATCAAGATCAGGATAATTATTCCTTGTATAATTATAAAAAACGTTATGTAGGTCTGGCGTCAGATTCTCTTGAATACTTCACCAAGAAGGATACCATTTTTCCTTTTGAAATGGAAGACTTAACCCCAGTGGAGTACATCGCAGAAACCCTTGACTTTTCTGCGCTGAATAAATTTATAGCCCGCGAGAAGGCCAAAGGGTCCAACTTTATTAATCGCTATGAAGTGGTTCGATTCAAAAGATGGAGTCTGCCTGTTTCGGCGTATATATTGACCATTATTGCCGTCGCGGTATCCTCAATCAAAAGAAGAGGAGGTATGGGAGTCAACCTAGCGATAGGCATTGGGGTGGGCATGATCTATGTATTTTTTGACAAAATTTTCGGCACATTGGCTGAGCAAAGCACGTTTTCGCCTTTTGTCGCCACGTGGTTTCCAAATTTTGTTTTTGGCGTTTTAGCTTACTTTTTATTGCGCAATGCAAAACGATAACCTAAAACATCATTTGCATTTGCACTTTATTGTGCTGATTTGGGGCTTGACTGCGGTTCTGGGCGCCCTTATTTCTTTGGAGGCTATTCCCCTGGTGTGGTTTCGTATGTCCCTTGCCGCATTGGCAGTCTTGTTATTTATGATCGTCAGCGGTCGATGGCGCCGCCCTACATTAAAGTCACTCGGTAAAATGTTTGCCTTAGGTTTAGCACTCGCTTTGCATTGGCTTACTTTTTTTGGGGCCATCAAAATATCCAATGTTTCTGTCACTCTTTCTGTTATGGCGACAGGAGCTTTTTTTGCAGCTTTTTTAGAGCCCCTAATCTTCTCAAGGCCCATGAATTGGCGAGAGGTTGTTTTAGGGCTTTTTGCAGTGTTGGGCCTCGGAATTATTTTTCATGCTTCAACCCAATATGTATGGGGTATAGTTCTGGCCTTAATTTCGGCATTTTTAAGTGCCCTGTTTTCTGTATTTAATGGTCGTTTAGTCAAGGAAAATTCTGCCACCACCATTTCATTTTTTGAGCTGACTTTTGGTGTGCTAGGGATCAGTATTTACTTATTGTTCACCCAAGGATTTTCAGCAGCGT
>CALJFV010000059.1 GCA_938074515.1 uncultured Flavobacteriaceae bacterium | reverse complement strand
AAAATGAACAACAAAATGGAAACGACTGCAAAAACACCTGTTTTTATTTCTCTTGAATAGCGCAATACTTTGGATTTAGGTTACTCACAAATTTAAGGATTATTCATCGATGCGCGCGGAACAAAACAGGCAAAAATTGTAGGTTTATTCACGACTAATTGTTTAAAACTTCTGTCAAAGAAACACGCTGATTTTCTTTAAACGCAACGATATATGCCTGATCGTAACCGGTGGCCCGAGCCTCGCTTTGCAGGGCCTGCGCCTCTTTATAATCCGAAGTTGCTCCGTAATAGTAACGATAAAGCGCCCCCTCTTGTGATCTACTGATCTGAGTCAAACCCTTAAAGTTATACGATTTGGTCTCTAATTTTTTACTGCTCGCGGCGATCTGAACTTTAAAAAGCACCTCATTTTTTAAGGCGCCTATCTCGGTATTGGCTGAGCCCTTAGCCGAAGAAACTTCTGTCCCTTTTTGGTTTTGGGATTGTTCCGATTTCGGAATTTGAGTCCCCGAAAGATCTGGAATGATAACTTGATTTTGATTGGCGAAATCTATTTCAGTTTTATACTCTAAGATACTCCGCGCAATTTCTTGAGCCATTTCTTTTCTGCCCTTTTTAGAATTCAAATAAGGGCCTTCGTTATTGTTGGTCAAGAATCCGAGCTCAATCAACACACTTGGCATATACGAATGGTGCAAGACCCAAAACACATCTTGACGCACACTGCGGTCTTTACGTTGAAGATTTTGCGCCAAGTTTTTTTGAATCAACCCAGCAAGCCGTATGCTCTGATCCAGGTACTCCTCTTGTAATATGGTCAGTCCTATAAGAGATTCCGGTGAGGATGGATCAAAACCTTTATAGCGTTCTTGGTAATTTTCTTCGAGAAAAATTACCTCGTTTTCCTTTTTGGCCGTATTGAGATTTTTGTCGCTCTTACTGAGCCCCATTACAAAAGTACCCGCCCCGTGGGCTTGGGTATTGTGGGCGTCACAGTGTATCGAAATAAAAAGGTCTGCATCGGCTTTATTGGCCACCGGTGCACGATCGTAGAGCTCTATAAAGACATCTTTTTTTCTTGTATAAATCACCTCAACACCTTGCTGCTGCAAAAGCGCGCCCACTTGCATAGACACATCAAGAACAATATCCTTTTCTTTAAATCCATTGCCTAAATTTCCCGGATCCTTGCCTCCATGTCCGGGGTCAATTACCACAACAAATGGTTTGTTCTGGGCCAAAGTTACCCCTGAGAGACCACTCCCCAAAAAAATAAACAGGCTCGCCAAACACAGTTGAAAAACGCTTGATAATCTCGGGACATACTGAAGGACCAAAGGCATCGTTATTACTAGGGAGTATTAATTATCGTTAATTAAAATTCAAGCCAAAAATTATATGTAATTTTGACGTACAAATACTAAGCCAATTTATAAAAACAACGCCTTTTGGCCTTTGGTTATTCTGTAACTTATTAAAAAAGTTGTTTACAATAATCGTCTGACGTCCTTGCAGCCACGCCCAAACATCTTTCTGCTGTCCCTACTCCTAATTTTAGGAGTTTTTGGTTTTGCTCAAGCCCAGACTCCAAAGGACAGTATCGTCAGTCAGAATCAAGTGACAAACTCCTTAAGGATAGAAACAGCGCAGGACACTCTGGAAATTGAGTCAACCCAGGACAGTCTCGCGCCACAATCAATGGTTATCGACACGCTTGTGAGCAGTCCAGAATTTCTTGAAGATCTCGTAGACTATTACGGTGAAGATTATGTTTACATGGACCAAGAAAACTCAAAGGTATTCATGTATAACAAAGCATTCATGACCTACCTCGACTACCGAATCGATGCGGGGGAAATCATATTGGATTATGCCAAAAACGAAGTATACGCCAGAGGAATAGACAGCGCTGGAGTTTACAGCCAGCTTCCAGTATTTGTACAGGGCAACAACAAGGTGCAACCAGACTCAATACGCTTTAATTTTCAAACCAAAAAGGCCCTTGTTTTTAACTCTCGGACGGCGCAAAATGACATCAATATGCTTTCTCAGATTACCAAAAAAGAGAATGATTCGGTGTATTTTTTGCGCAATGTAAAATTCACGACCTCTGAAAACGTAGACGAACCTGAGTATTATTTCTATACGCGAAAGGCCAAATTTGTCCCCCAAAAAAAGGTAGTAACGGGTCTGACCAATATGTATATCGCTGATGTACCCACCCCACTAGGATTGCCTTTTGCTTTTTTTCCGCTGGCCGACACCCGGGCTTCGGGATTTGTCATTCCAAATATTGGTGAGAATAATAATCGTGGATTTTTCCTGCAAAATGGCGGTTATTATTTTGCGGTCAACGATTATGTCGATCTTACCGTTCTCGGTGATTATTACACCAATGGCTCATATGGGTTACGCATGGATAGTGACTATGCGCTGCGCTATAAATTCCGGGGGAACCTCAGTGTCCGATATGAAAATCTAATCAATAGCGAGCGTGGATTTCCTGATTTTACCCAAAGCAGTCTTTACAATATTCGCTGGCGTCATACTCAAGACCCAAAAGTCAATCCAAGTACTCGCTTTAGTGCCTCGGTCAACCTAGGAAGTAGCCGATATCTTCAGCAGTCAATTAACCAGACTAATAATGCGAGTCAGTTAGTCAATACCTTGAGTTCTTCGGTATCTTATGCCAAAAGTTTTGATACAGAGCCTGCAATTCAGTTCTCAGCTGCGGCAACACACAGCCAAAATACCCAAACGCAGGTCATCAACATGTCGCTGCCCAATATCAACGCCAGTATTTCACGAATTTTTCCCTTTGCGCCAAAAGACGGCTCCAAAAAAGGAGTCTTCCAAAACATTAACCTGCAGTACGACGTGACGGCAGAAAACCGCATTACCACCACCGATAGTTTATTTTTTAAACCAGAAATGTTTCAGGCTGCGGAAGCTGGTGCACGTCATTCCATACCTTTAGGAACCAATTTCAAGTTGTTCAACTATCTGAGTGTCTCCTTAGGCAGTAACTTTCAAGAAACATGGGTAGGCAAAACGATCAGACGTTCTTATGATCCTGAAGGCAACAACGGATTAGGCCAGGTGGTTCAAGACACGGTGTCAGGTTTTGACAGCTATCGTACTTACGGCTTTTCAGCGGGATTAGGAACTACTGTTTACGGAACTTTTAATTTTGGCAAAGACAAGAAAATTCAGGCCATTCGACACGTGATTCGACCCTCGGTCAGTTATAATATCAGCCCAGGATTTGAGCAGTACTACGAGGAATACACCATCCCCTCGGCCGACCCACAGGTCAATGCGGAAGTACAACAGTATTCACGATTTGAAAACACCATATACGGTGCACCAGGCAAATTGTTCTCGAGCAGTATGAGTTTTGCTTTGAGCAACACTCTTGAAGCCAAAGTGCGCAATCCAGACACCACCGCGACGGAACCAAAGAAAATTGCCCTATTAAACAACTTTAATTTGTCTTCGGCCTACAACATTACAGCAGATTCATTGAACTGGAGTAATGTCCAATTTACTGGGAGCATCCCCATCATTAAGAAACTCGATCTAAACCTCAATGGAACCTTAGATCCATACGCGCTCAATGCCAATAACCAACGCATTAATACATTCAACATCAATAATGGCGGGAGTTTGTTTAGACTCGTAAACGCTAACATGAGTTTTAACTATTCTTTTTCCTCTAAGGATTTTGATGGAAGTCGCGCGAATGATGACGACCAAGACGACCAAAATTTTAACAACGATACCTTTCGTAATGGAGGCCGTCCAGACGATCTCTTCGGGGATGGTCGTGATATTGCAGATCTGCGCGGTGATGAGCCAGACGAAAAGGCTAAAGATGAAGAAGATGACAAATGGTATAACAACAGTATTCCTTGGGATTTTCGTTTGGCATACACCATAACCTATGGCAATCAACTAAGACAAAATGAAATTAGCTCAAACTCCCTGATGATGAGTTCGAACATCAGTCTTTCCCCAAGATGGCGCATTGGAATTTCTTCAGGTTATGACTTTAAAAACAAAGGCATTACCCTGACTCAAATGCGCTTTGAACGAGACTTAGAAAGTTGGGTCATGCGTTTTAGCTGGACCCCTATTGGCGCAAGAAATACATCATGGAACTTCTTTATCGGCATTCGAGGAAGTATCCTTAGAGATATTAAATACGACAAACGTAGAGAAGCCGATCGGCGACTTTAAACAAAACGCAAGGCATGAAAAAAATTATTCACACACATGAGGCTCCGGCACCAATCGGCCCTTACAATCAAGCGGTTCGCATGGGGCATACCGTTTATACTTCAGGACAAATCGCTATCGACTCTGAAACGGGATTACTTATACAGGGTAACATTAGCGAAGAAACCCATCAAGTCATGCGCAATATGCAGGCCGTCCTTCGAGCTGCTGGTCTGGGTTTTGAGCATGTATTGAAGAGTACTATTTTCATTACCAATATGGATGATTTTGGTGCGATTAATGAAGTATACGGCAGTTATTTTGATTCTGAGACTGCCCCAGCACGAGAAACAGTACAAGTCGCCCGACTGCCAAAAGACGTCAGGGTCGAGATCTCTATGATTGCCGCAGACCAAGCTTAGGTCAAGGCGAGAACAAAATAGATTCAGGCAAAATTATTTAAATATTAAAAGGCTTCTCGGTCAATTCGCTTGCCAAAGAGTTTGTAGAATAACTCCTGGAATGTAGAAAAATCGACAGTGTAAGAAGCTCCAGCGCCCTGCTCAAAAATTTGATCCTCACCAATAAATTGCAGATCAGCCTGGCGGTTAAAAAAGTTCATTCTCAATGAGCCGTCGTCATTGACCAACCATTGCACTTGTAAGTCTCCTGCCACTGCAGAATCATTTGCTCCACCCACTGGTACCGCTACTTTACCATTGATGAGGACACGTTCGGAAATTTGGGTGCTGATTTGTACACCAACGTTATATTCTAACTGGGCATTTAAATCTACTTGACGCGTTCCTATCGTCGGCAATATTTTAAACTTTGAGTCGCTATCCGCCAGCAAATCAGCCACAAGTTTGTTCACGCGCTCTGTGAGCGTCCCGACAATGTTTTGTCCCCCATCTCCTTGAAAGGCCCCAGTAGCGGCTAAATAAATCGCTTGAAGTTGTCTCTGTTCCCGTTCGTTGAGCTTAACATTAAGTTCATCGCGAACCGCAGAGGAAACATTTGGAAAATCGAGTTGAAAATCCAATTCGGGTTGCATAATTTGACCGGTCAAATTTAACAGCACTTCTACATCTACGGTACTGTTTAGCGAAGGATTATCCAGCAACGCAGAGGGGTTGACATCTTCTACCCGGTATTTGGCCGTTAAATCGAGTTGTGCCTGATCTGCCGCCCCATTCCAGGAAATACGCCCTCCGGGTACAACGTCAATGGTTTTGTCGACAATGCCCCCGTATTTAAAGTCGTAATTCCCCTGAATCACAACAAACTCGCCCCACATTTTGAATTTACCCAAGGTGTTAATCTCGATGAACATAAGCCCTGTTCCTCGGCCTTTAAACTTTGAATTGTTGGCAGGATCTACCAAGATTTCAACCTCTGCCTGATCGTTAATGTCAAGGTCAAAATTTACCGTCAATCCCTTGATTTCGTCCGAGACAAAAGTTGTTCCATTGATGCGGGCCTTTTTTTCTTCAGGAGAAATGAATCGAATGAATGAATCATCACCAACTGTAGTGACATCACTAATTGGAATTTTAAAAGTCGTGCCTTTTTGAGTGCGTGCGGTAACATCAATGACCAATTCATCTGCAGGTCCGACTATGGTAGCGCCACCATCGATAAAGGTCGTTCCGTAATACAAGACCGATTCTTCTGCCGGGGTATCCAAGGCTAAAAAGCGATCTGTGGTCATGTTAAGATCTAAGGCCCAATTTCTAAAGTTTTCATGGGTGACGAGGCCACCAAGCGTGGCCTGAGTATCGTATTTTAGGTCTGTTAAGCGCGTGGGTGGAATGGTAAACGCCCCGTTAGAAATCGCAATGCTGGCCTTATCCTCGACGGCCAAATTAATATTTAAATAAGGAATCCGCAGTTTAGTCCTTTTTAAGGTCAAATCGCCCGAAACCAATGGCGCATTGTAAAGGCCCTGAATTTTCGCCCGACCATCAACCAAACCCGAAATGTCACTCAGAACCGTTCTTCCGAGCGGGCTTAATGCTTTTAGGTCAAAATCACGCAAGCTTAAATTCATGTCTAAATAGGGCTCATCCTTATCTAAATCAATAGACCCAATGGCTTTAAAACGGTTTTTGCCGTCTTTATTTAATGTAGAATTAATCAAGTACTGGGTTAGGTCTTTATTTCCGGTAATGCTAACACTGAGATCACCCAGAGGAACATCGTTGACGTCGAAGGATGAGAGCATTAGATTAGAACTTGGAAAATAATTTTCATCTATCTTTTTAAACTGCAAACGGCCATTGAGCATCCCAGCTAATTTTAAATCTTCTATACTGGGTAAAATATGATCGATGTTAACCTGATCAAAATCCATCTCAAGGCTCAGGGAAGTCTCATCGTCACGAAATCCACTTAAGGTAATGGTCTCAGATTTATTCGAGAGAACCAAAGGAGATAAATTCAGTGAGAAATCATCCCCGATCGTTAATCTGTGTGTTTGC